>JAKPBL010000055.1 GCA_029778965.1 Bacteroidota bacterium | reverse complement strand
GGGACAAACCATCGACCCCAAATTCAAGCAGCAGTACGACCGCGGTTATGATACAGACTGGTGGAAGGAACTGAGCAGGAACGGACTGACGCAGAACTATAATTTCAACGTCAGGAACGGCGGCGAAAAAGCGAGAACTTATTTCGGCCTCGGTTACATGAACGACAAAGGCGCCCTTATTCAAACCGATTTCTCGAGGGTATCGCTCAAGTTCAATGCCGAATACGATCTCTCGAAGCGTATTACCGTGGGCGTGAATGCGGGTATCGCCAATAACAGGAGCCGTAACTCGGGCAGCCTGCCTCGTTTCGACTTCCTGCTGCAGGCCGAGCCCTTTATTCCCGTTATCAATCCTGCAGTATCTGCTTCAGATCCCAACTATGCCTACAACAAATACATGCCTACCGAATGGGCTTTCAATCCCAACCCGGTAGCAATCATGAACCTGAACGACAGGCAGTCGAAAGACATCAACCTGTATGGAAATGTATTCGGGCGGGTGAAGCTGTTCGACGGACTATCCTACTATATACAGTACAATTTCGAACATGACAACAACCGGTTCAAATTGTTCGTACCCATTTACAAATCCGTGTTCAGCGACCTGAACCTGGCTAACCAGGAGAGCAAGTACAACAACGTAGCGCAGCTTACTGAAAATACCTATTACGTGGTGCGCAGCGTTATCGAGCAACGCCTGAACTACACCAAGGTATTCGGAAAGCATAATGTCGACGCGATGGTCGCCATGACCTACGATGAAAACAGGAGCGATGCGATCAATGCGTTTAAAACCGGCGCCCCCGGCAACGACGAAGCTTTCCGGGTATTCGACGCCGCAACCACCGGTATGCAGATATCGGGCAGGCCGTATGAAACCGCCATCCTCTCTTATCTCGGCCGGTTGAACTACGCGTATGCCGATCGTTACCTGATGACGGTGAATTTCCGGGCCGACGGCTCGTCGATATTCAGTCCGGGTTACAAGTGGGGTTATTTCCCTTCTTTCTCGCTCGGCTGGCGCATCAACAACGAGAGTTTCTTTAAAAACTCTTCCATTAACGACCTGGTATCGAACCTGAAGCTGCGGGCAGGCTGGGGCCGTACGGGTAACCAGAACATCAACAGTTATGCACCTGTTACCCTTATCGGCACCAATATCGAAAACCAGTGGAATTTCGGTAACGGCCCCGTCCAGGGATATATCCCCACCAATATCGGTAACCCCGAGATCAAATGGGAAACCAGCGAACAAACCAATATTGGTCTCGACCTCGGGCTGTTCAACGATCGCCTGGCGATTACGGCCGATTACTTTATCAAGAAGACCAAGGGCATGTTGCTGCAACCGCCGCTGCCCGTTTTTTCAGGCTATCCCAACAACCCGTATTCCAATGCGGGAAGCATAGAGAACCGCGGTTTTGAAATGGCGGCGAATTATCGCACTCATGTGGGTGAGCTGAGCCTTTCGGTCGGTGCAAACGCTTCGTTCTATAAGAACAGGGTAACGGCGCTTGACGGCGGGAACCGTCCATTATACGGTAACGTGAGCAAAACGGAAGTAGGCGGTCCCATGTCGAGGTTTTACGGATGGGTATGGGAAGGCGTATTTCAGAACCAGGCAGAAATTGACGGGTATAAAGGGCCCGACGGACAAAAAATTCAACCCAATGCCACCCCCGGTGATTTCAAGTTCGCCGATCTTGATCACAATGGCGTTATCGACGACAAAGACAGAACCTATATCGGCAACCCGCATCCCGACCTGATTTACGGATTCAACATTGCCTTGGGATATAAGAACTTCGACTTCTCCGCTTTTTTCCAGGGAACGCTGGGTAATGATCTGTGGAACGGTCTGAAAGGGCTGAGCGCGCCGGGCGCTTCCAACTCGCTCGAAGATGCCTATACGAAAGCCTGGTTCAAAGAAGGCGACAAGGCCACTTATCCCAAGCCCTCGCTGCTGAATGCCAATAACAATTACCGGGCTTCGACCTGGTGGGTGGAATCAGGATCTTTTATGCGGCTGCAGAACATCCAGTTGGGATATACGCTGCCGTCTCATATACTGCAGAACTCGAAGCTGCTGAATTCGTGCCGGATATATGTCAGCGGGCAAAACCTGTTTACCCTCACCAGGTATTCGGGCATGGATCCTGAAATCGGTGCGGCCAACGCGCTTAACCTTGGCTATGATCCCATCAGGTATCCATCGTCAAGAACCGTATTGGCGGGTATTAATATTCAATTTTAATGAGTACGACCATGAAAAAGACATCAGCTTTTTTTATACTAATACTTATTGCTGCCACCGCCAGCAATTGCAGCAAATCGTCTATCGAGAAGCCGGTATATGGCGTTCAGTCGAACGAGACTTTTTATAAAACCGACGACCAGATAGAGGAAGCGCTGACCGGGGTGTACCTGCAACTCAGGCAAACCTGGAATGAATATGCGAAGAACCATTATTTTGTCGGCGATATCTCCACCGACGATTCATGGAAGGGCGGCGCCAGCGAAGGCGACTATGCGCCGCTTGCAGACGTGGCGAATTTCACGATGAACCCTTCCAACGACGTTGCGAACGTTCGGTGGAGCATTCTTTATAAACTGATCTCTCGGGCCAACGAAGTCATTACCTACGGCCCGTCGGCCGAGGGCGACCAGCAAAAAATAGGACGGTATATCCTGGAAGCCAAGCTGCTTCGCGGGTTCGGCTATTACAACCTGGCGACCATATATGGCGGCGTTCCCCTGGCGCTGAAACCGCTTACGCCGGCAGAAGCGACCGGCACACCCCGGTCCAGCCAGGAGGAAGTACTTGCCCAGGCCGTTAAAGACCTGGCCGAAGCCGCCGGGGGACTGCCGAAGAAGAATGAATATGATGCTGCCGATCAGTATCGCGTTACCAGCGGACTCGCCTATACGCTTCTCGGGAAGATCTATATGTTCCAGCAGAAATATACCGATGCGGAAAATGCATTGCGTAAAGTGGTGG
>JAKPBL010000052.1 GCA_029778965.1 Bacteroidota bacterium | reverse complement strand
TATAGAAAGATGCAGCCGCCACCTCGAAATATGGCTAGCGCGCACCATTTGGCGTTGTACTGGTTACTACTAAAAAAGGACGGGCCGGTAAAACCAAGATCAATTATAACAATAGTTTCCGTTATAGCTCAGCGATTAATATGCCAAAGGAAATGGATTCCTATACCTGGGCACTCTATTTCAACGAGGCATCCAACAATGCCGGCTGGGGTGATGTGGTTGGCCCAGAGCAATTGGGACGAATCAAAGATTATATCGATGGCAAAATCACCACCGTTACGATTCCCAACCCCGGCACTCCCAATACCTGGAGCAATGGATACGAACTGGCTAACGACAATATCGACTACTATAAGGTCTTTTATAAAGATGTTACGCCTTCCCAGGAGCACAATTTGAGCGTTAGCGGCGGTAGCGATCGCGTTTCCTTTTATGTGTCCGGCAATTTTCTTGATCAGAAAGGATTGATGAATTTTGGTAGTGACGGATTAAAACGATACAACTTTTTCGGCAAACTTGATGCTCATCTCTCGAAAATCGCCAGCCTCAGTTATAGCAGCAGGTATATAAGAACCGACTATCACCAACCCAGGCACATGAGTAACAGTTTCTTCCAGGAAATCGGGAGACAGTCTTGGCCTATTGGCCCCCTATACGATCCGAATGGTTTTCTGTTCAACGATCATGCGCTGACCCTCAAAAATGGTGGTGAAATCAAAAATCAATTGTCTTCCCTCGTGCAACAGGTATCGGTAACACTGGAGCCGGTGAAGGGATGGCATATAGTGGGCAGCGTCAATTACCGGTATGAAACAAATTTCAACCACGAAGACGGAAAACCCATTCAACAGATGCAGGTGGATGGCATTCACCCGGGTAATGAATGGTACTATAACTGGGTAAGCGAATCGGGCAACAAAACAGACTACCTGAACTACAATGTATACAGCGATTATGAGAAGACGATTAACAAAAATCACTACTTCAAAATTCTCGCGGGCTTCCAGGCCGAAAACAATAATTACCGCGATCTGTGGGCTTCAAAAGAGGGCATCATGGTGTTCGACGTGCCCACCATAAACACCACTTCCGGCATGGGAAGAACGGGCGACATGGTTCCGCCAAATGTTTCAGGAAGCTACAGCAGTTGGGCGACCGCCGGTTTTTTCGGAAGATTGAACTACAGCTTTAAAGACAAATATCTTTTCGAGGCCAACCTGCGGTACGACGGCAGTTCAAGATTTCGCGAAAACAACCGGTGGGGCTTTTTCCCATCGTTTTCCGCAGGATGGAATATTGCCCGCGAAGCTTTTTTCGAGCCGCTGTCGGGAGTACTCAGCGAGCTCAAGATCAGGGGCTCCTATGGAAGCCTCGGCAACCAGAACACCACTTCGCTTTACCCGACCTATACGACTATGGGATATGCCACGGCTTCGGGAAGCTGGCTGACCAACGGCGCAAGACCCAATATCTCCTGGGCGCCCGGGCTGATCAGCACATCGCTCACTTGGGAAAAAATAAAATCGTGGAACCTGGGGCTCGACTGGAGCCTGTTGAATGGCAGGCTTAGCGGTTCGTTCGACTACTTTGTCAGGAATACCCTGAACATGGTAGGCCCCTCAGATGAATTGCCGGTGATACTGGGTACTCCCGTGCCGGTTAGCAATAATACCGATTTGTCTACCCGCGGCTTCGAGCTGGAACTAGGTTGGCGCGACAGGATATTTAAAAATCTGAACTACAACCTGAGATTTGTATTGTCTGATGCACAGGGCAAGATCACCAGGTACTCCAATCCTTCCGGCTCCTTATCAAACTATTACGAAGGCATGGCCTGGGGACAAATATGGGGCTACCAGACTATCGGGATTGCCAAAACGAACGAGGAAATGCAACAGCATCTTGCCAAGCTCACGAACGGTGGACAGGATAATCTGGGCAGCAACTGGTTGGCAGGCGACATCATGTATGCCGATATCAACGGAGATGGAAAAATCAATTCCGGGTCCTATACCCTGCAAGACCACGGCGACCTGAAAGTGATTGGTAACAGCACGCCCCGTTACAGCTATGGGCTCAATTTCGGTATGGACTGGAAAGGAATTGATTTCAGTATTTTCCTGCAGGGCGTTGCTCAAAGAGACTATTTCCAGGGAAGCTATTATTTCTGGGGTGCGGAAGCGGGCGGCCGATGGGGCTCCATGGGCCTTACTGAGCATGAAGATTATTTCAGAAACGATCCCAACCATCCGCTCGGCGAAAACCTGAATGGCTACTATCCCCGGCCGCTTTGGGGCACCAATAAAAACCAGCAGGTGCAAACCCGGTATCTTCAGAATGCTGCCTATATGCGGATCAAAAACCTCCAGCTCGGGTATAGCCTCCCGCCTAAAATAATATCCAGGATAGGGCTGGAAAATGTAAGATTATTTTTCTCGGGAGAAAACATTGCAACCTTTACGAAAATGTCAAAATTGTTCGATCCCGAAACTATTTCGGGAGGATGGGGAACAGACCGGGGCAATGTATACCCATTGCAAAAAACCTACTCATTTGGTATCAATGTAACGCTTTAAACCATTAATTATGTCCAAGCGCATCATACATATAATAATTGCACTCCTCGCAGGCAGCTGCTTTGTCTCCTGCAACAAATTCCTCGACAAAGAACCCTTATCCAGCCTTACGCCTGAACAATACCTGACAACAGAATCCAACATCGCGTCTTACGCAACCGATTTGTACAATATTCTGCCGGTGCACGGCCAGTGGGATTGGGGTACGTTCCAGTACGATAACAACACCGATAATATGGCATACGTGACGCCAAGCGATATTTTCGCCCCCGGGTTCTGGCGGGTGGGGCAGACCGGCGGATCCTATTCTTTCGATGTCGTCTACCGATGTAATTATTTCTTCGATAAGGTACTTCCTCTGCTAAAGGAAGGGAAAATAACCGGCGTGGATGCAAATATCCGGCACTATATAGGCGAAGTATATTTTTTCAGGGCGTTTAACTATTTTAATAAGCTAATGGCGCTGGGCGATTTCCCTATTGTAAAAGACCTGTACTCAAACGATCTTCCGACCCTGATCGAGGCAAGCAAAAGAGCGCCACGAAACGAAGTGGCCCGCTTCATACTGGACGACCTGAACCAGGCTTTGGATCTTATGTCGGAAACAGCGCCCACAGGCGGAAAAAACCGCCTGGGCAGGGATGCCGTACGATTGTTCAAATCAAGGGTTGCCCTTTATGAAGGAACCTGGCTGAAATACTTCCAGGGAACGGCATTTGTTCCCAACGGACCCGGATGGCCGGGCAAGGAAAAGAATGCATCCTATAATTTTCCCTCGGGAAGCATTGAAAACGAAATCAACTTTTTTCTCACTGAGGCAATGACAGAAGCAAAAGCAGTTGCCGACAAATATGCACTCGTATACAATACCGGAACATACCAGGCAAATACAACAGACCCTGCCAATCCATATTTCAATATGTTCGGCGCAACCGATATGAGTCCTTTCCCTGAAATTATTTTGTGGAAGCAGTATGATTTCGGCTTGGGCGTTACCAACACCACCCAGGAGTTCATGACCAAAGGCAATAACGGTTATGGCACCACGAGAAGCATGATCAATGCGTTTTTGATGAGCGATGGCAAACCGACATATAAAGCGCCTTACAAAACCGCCGACCCGGCTGCATACTGGGGAGACGATGATCTTTTGCTGCTGACAAAAAACAGGGATTCAAGGGCCAGGATATTCTTCAAAAAGCCAGGAGACAACAACCTGCATTCTGATCCGGGGCAACAGGGCGTAAAAACAGAACCCTACCCCGACATAACATCCGCCACGCCCTCGCTGAAATATACAACCGGTTATGCCATCCGGAAAGGCCTGAATTTCGACGGCTTTCAAACCAATCAGAACCAAAGCACAGCCGGAAGCATCATCTTCCGGGCGGTGGAGGCCTACTTGAATTACATCGAAGCTTGTTACGAGAAGACCGGGCAAATAGATGGTGTGGCCGATACGTACTGGAAAGCGATCCGCAGAAGGGCCCTGGTTAATGAAGACTACCAAAGCACCATTTCGCTGACCGATATGAGCAAAGAAGCGGAGACCGACTGGGGCGCCTATTCGGGCGGGAAAATGGTAGACGCTACCTTGTACAATATCAGGCGAGAACGACGTTGCGAATTGATGGCGGAAGGCTTTCGACCAATGGACATCAGAAGATGGCGGGCAATGGACCAAATGATCAATACGCCCTATCACATACAGGGGATCAACCTGTGGGACTATACCGCAACACTGGAGCCATATGCTGGCCTGCTGAAAGAAGGAGGGAATGTATCTCCCAAGTCGTTCAGCAAATATCTGTCACCCTATCATATCTTTTCAAATAACCGCGTTTACGACGGATATCGTTGGAATATGGCTCATTACTTAGAGTCGATAGCCATTCAGCACTTTCTTATCACGGGAAACGGAGATGCAACGCAATCTCCGTTGTATCAAAATCCCGGCTGGCCGCTGGTGGCCAATGAAGGGCCCAAATGGTAATCTCTTGCCGGCAGCGGCAATGCCCGCTGCCGGATCAATATTGAACGCAGCTTATGGTACAGATAAGGAAAATACAATTGCTACTACTCTCCCTGCTTTTTGGCTGCCTGGCTTCGGGCCGGGAGCCGCAAGCGAATGACCGGTCGTTCCCGGATACCGCACCCCTTCCCGGCATAGTGGTGAGCCGCATGGTCAGCCAAAATGGCAATACGTTCATGGAAGTAGAAGGCCACCCCTTCCCGGTTTTTGGAGCACAGATACGACTGGATGCATTGATCAATTGCGACCGGCTGGATATTCCGTCGATCGGGAACTATTTTGCCAGGGCCCACGAGCTGGGAGTGAATTGCGTGCAGGTTCCCATATGGTGGAGAGCGGTAGAGCCAGCGGAAAACAGCTTTGATTTTTCGCTGGTCGACCACGTATTGGCGCTGGCGAATAAATACCAGCTTCGGCTGGAACTGCTCTGGTTCAGCACCAACATGATCGGAGATTCGTTTTCTTACCTCGTTCCGGATTATATCTTAGGCATCGAATCGAAGCGCCTTTTAAGAAAAGATGAAGGCGTTTTCTGGGGATATTACGGTCATAGCTATGCGCTGATATTGAATGACAAATGGATACTAGAAAGAGAAACCGGCGCCATAACCAGGTTGATGGATCACATAAGGAAATGGGATGACGCAAACTGGAAAAAAAGACCGGTCATTTCCGTACAGGTGCATAACGAACCCGATGGCTTCGTGCGATGGAGGATGGACCAGAAAGAATACCGGTTTCGCGATGGCACAGCGCTGACGAAAGCGCAGGCCTGGAAAATGACCCTCGAAGCTCTTGATGCAGTGGGCCTGGCTGTTAAAAACAGCAGCTATAAAGTGGCTACGCGAGTAAACCTTATTTCAGGAAATGGTGTTGACCCGTATCCCGAGGCTCCTGTTGCAAAGCCAGCTGATGTGCTTGCGCTGGATGGAATTGATTTTATAAGCGTTGATCCTTATAAAAACAAAGTAGCGGAAATCAGGGAGGAAGTACTGGCTTATGGCTCCCTGCACAACAACTACGCGCTGGTTGCAGAAAATAAGGGTACGTATACCAATACCCCCACCCTGATGCTTGCAGCCGCGGCGCTGGGAAGTGGTTACAATATTTACGATCTGGCGACCAGCAAATTCTTTATCGGCAATGCCAGCCCCGGTTACAAAGACCAGATCGACCACGGGATTTACACCTGGGATCTGAAGGAAAAGCCGCACACGGCAAAAACACGCCAGTTGTTAACCGGGTTGCTGGCTGCCGGCCCCGACCTCTTGCTTGCCGGCAAAGTTGATTTTGCGGTCTTTAATGTGCGCACAGACCAGCCACAACAGGCAATAACCGAAAGCCTCCGCACTTCCAACAGCTCATTTACATTCAGCAGCAATAACGCCGCAATTGGATTTCTTATCGACAGAGGAACGTACCTGCTGGTTTACACCACTGCCGCGGCGCTCATTCATCTCAATAACGGCACCATAAAAAAAGTGCAGTCGGGATTCATGAATAAAGAAGGATCTTTCACTGTAACTGGCGATGTTGGGTTTCAGCGCAATGAACTGCAGCCCGCCGGCCAAACCTTGTACCGCATACAGGTGGCGAAAAAGCCCAGCCGCAATACCGAATGACATTTAAAAAAGACCCATGAAATTATTCTTTCTGCTCGTACTGATGACCACGTTGATCGCCTGTAAGACTGGATCTGTAAAAAGAACCGACCATTCCGTGCCGGTCATTTTTGATACGGATATAGGGCCTGATTATGACGATGTAGGCGCCATAGCTTTGCTGCACGCCATGGCCGACAGTGGCGAATGTACAATCCTGGCGACGATGGCAAGCAATAAGCACGACCGGATTGCTGCAGTACTCAGCGTGCTGAACACCTATTTCAACCGGCCTGACATTCCGGTTGGCGTCATCAGGGGAGACGCCGTTGACATGAAAGCGCCTCAAAAATGGGATTCCTTGATCGTGGCGAATTACCCCCATGCCATTAAGACCAACGAGCAGGCAGAAGATGCCCTGAAACTCTACCGGAAAATCCTCGCTGCGCAGCCCGATACAAGCGTAACCATCGTAACAGTAGGTTTTCTTTCCAATATGGCAAATCTACTGGCATCCGGTCCTGATGAATACACGCCCTTGCCCGGCAAAGCGCTGGTGGCAAAAAAGGTTAAACAGCTCGTCTGCATGGCCGGAAGATTTGACGGCGAAATGGGCCGCTTTAAAGAATTCAATGTGGTAAAAGATCTGACTGCCTCAAAAATCACCTTCGACGAGTGGCCCACGGCTATTGTTTTTAGCGGTTTTGAAATCGGCGTGAACATCCACACCGGTCTGCCCATCGTCAATAGCGATATTGCCCACTCGCCGGTGAAGGATGCATTTGCGCGGAGCATCCCGTTGGATCCGAACGACAAATACGGCCGTATGAGTTGGGACGAAACAGCAGTGCTGGTGGCCGTTAGAGGATATCAGAAATATTTTGATACAGTGCAGGGTAAAATGATTTGTTATGAAGACGGCACCAATGGCTGGAATACTGCGGGCGCCAGGGACTGCTATTTGACACAAAAAATGCCAGCGCCTGATATGGAAAAGCTGATCAATGACCTGATTATGCACCAACCCGTTCAAAGAAAATAATAGCCACCACCAATCAAGATCAAAAGCAAGTAATATGTTCATACTGGAAAACTATTCAACCGCAGTGTTATTCTGTTTCATCACGATGATATGCTGGGGTTCGTGGGCCAACACCCAAAAACTGGCCGCAAATACGTGGCGATTCGAATTGTTCTACTGGGACTATGTAATAGGAATATCGTTGACAGCCCTGGTTTTCGCATTCACATTGGGCAGCCATGGCGTTGCCGGCAGGGGATTTGTAGCAGACCTGTTGCAGGCAGACAACCGCAATCTTTTATCGGCCCTGCTCGGCGGCGTGATCTTCAACGCCGCCAATATTCTACTGGTAGCCGCCATTGCAATTGCCGGCATGTCTGTGGCTTTTCCCGTAGGCATAGGCATCGCCCTGGTGCTTGGCGTGCTGGTCAATTATATCAATGCACCGCAGAGCAATGCCGTTTTCCTGTTTGGCGGCGTTGCGCTTATTGCTGTGGCCATAATGCTCAATGCAAGGGCGTATAAAAAACTATCCAATGCCAATACGGGACCTTCTTCCAGGGGGCTGGCGCTTTCTGTGGCAGCCGGTGTGTTAATGGGCTTCTTTTATCGTTTTGTCGCAAAAGCCATGTTTAGCGATTTTATGCTTCCCGAAGCCGGAAAGCTCAGTCCTTACTCGGCTATGGTGTTTTTTGCTGTCGGCGTTTTGATCAGCAATTTCATTTTCAATACCTATATCATGAAAAGACCGTTTGTGGGCGACGCGGTTAGCTTCAGCCAATATTTCAAGGGCGGATTTCGCAATCATTTAACCGGTATTTTGGGCGGGGCGTTGTGGTGTGTAGGAATGCTGTTTAGCATTATTGCCTCGGGGAAGGCCGGCCCGGCTATTTCTTATGGGCTAGGGCAGGGCGCTACCGTTGTTGCCGCCATTTGGGGGATTTTTATCTGGAAGGAATTTAAGCATGCGCCAAAAGGCGTCGGATCCATTTTGAATATAATGCTGCTTTTATACCTGGCGGGTATCGCCCTAATCATCTATGCCAGGTAACAATTAAAACAGTAATCTTTAATCTGAAATTTCATGTCGAAAATCGTTGTAGTGGGAAGTTCCAATACTGATATGGTGGTTAAGACGACTAAGTTTCCTATTCCGGGAGAAACCATTCTGGGAGGAGAGTTTTTCATGTTTTCCGGCGGAAAAGGAGCCAACCAGGCTGTCGCGGCCGCCAGGATGGGCAGCAACGTGACCTTGATTTGCCATACCGGCGATGATATTTTCGGGCAGCGGGCTGTGGAAGAATTCAAGAAAGAAGGAATTGTTACGCGCTATATCGGGAAAGATACAAACAAGTCTTCGGGCACCGCTCTTATTTTGGTAGACGCAAAAGGTGAAAATGAAATTGTGGTAGCCGCCGGTGCCAACGAAGAGCTGTCTCAGGCGGACATTGAATCGGCGCATGCCGCTATTAGCGAGGCGGATGTTGTATTACTGCAACTGGAGATCCCGATAGATAGTGTGCTGTATGCAGCAAAAAAGTCTTTTGAATTGGGCAAAAAAGTCATCCTTAATCCCGCTCCCGCTCAAAAGCTGCCGGCTGAGCTATTTGGATACTTATATCTTGTTACGCCAAATGAAACGGAAGCGGAGATATTGACAGGCATAAAAGTGACCGATAGAATCTCCGCAGCGCAGGCTGCAGAGAAACTGATGTCGATGGGTGTTAAAAATGCCATTATAACGATGGGTTCGGAAGGGGCTTTTTTTAAGAATCATGCAATAGAAATGCTGGTGAAGGCGCCCAGGGTAAACGCGGTAGACACCACCGCCGCCGGCGACGTATTTAACGGGGTATTGGCGGTAGGCATTACATCAGGAAGAGACTGGGAGTCATCCATTTCCTTTGCCTGTCGGGCTGCGGCCATTTCTGTTACGCGAATGGGTGCGCAGGCGTCGATGCCGTATTTGAAAGAGGTGGAGAAACTAATGGACAACCTTTCATGATTTTGAACAACCGGTACCGTGTATGAAATTAAGAGGTTATACAAACGGTGGATTCGCGCTGCTTGGCTTGGCGTTGAGCATTTTGGTCTTCAATGAAGCCAAGGCCCAGCAAAATGGGATAAGAAAGATGCAGGCGCAGCGGATTCCTGTCATTAATATCACTGATCTGTACCATCCTTACCAGGATCCTGGCGACAACTTCGATCTGATCATGGGATATGCGTTGCCTGAGCTCGACCTGAGGGCAGTTATACTGGATATTACCGATGCCTTTCGCAAACCGGTAGCCGATCATCCTGCCCTTTGGAAAGACCCCGGCGGACCAAGGGAGGCGGGTTTCATTCCTGTACTCCAATTGAATTACATCTTCAATAGAAATGTGCCATGCGCTATGGGGCCGCTGAATCCGATGCGGTTGGAGGAAGACAAGATGCTGGATATTCCTCCGTTTCAGCAGGAAGGCGTGAACCTCTTTTTAAAAATACTTAGAGAAAGCAAAGAAAAGATCGAAGTGTTGTCATTTGGGTCCGCCAGGATTCTTGCCGTTGCGTATAACCGCGAGCCCGATCTTTTGCGAAAGAAAATCCGCCTGATTCACCTCTCGGCCGGTACGGCTTTGCCGGCACTTGCCGCCGGAGCCGATGCCGGCGCAAATTCCATTCCGGGCGGAGAATGGAACGTAGCGCTCGATGTCCATGCCTTTACGCGTTTGTTAAAATCAGATTTGCCCATTGCCCTTTATCCCTGCGCCACAGAAAATGGCGCTTTTAG
>JAKPBL010000042.1 GCA_029778965.1 Bacteroidota bacterium | reverse complement strand
GTTGTCTGAAAAAAAGGCCGGTAATACCCGCTTCCCGGTCGCTTTGTCGATAACGGCGATGCGATTGAAAAAAGCAACCGGCCCGCCGGCGGCGTTCTGCAAACGGACCGTAAAGCTGCCGCCATTTTTGCGGCTGGCTGTTACCGTTAGTGCGGCTTTCGGCATTTGCTGCAATGCGGTATAGCTGCCGTCGGCGCCGGGCAGCCAGTAGAGGTTTTCGCTGACCGTCGTTTTGTCTTTTTCACGCAGGCGCAGCAGCACAAATACACCGTTGTGCCTGCCCAGCTTTTTCAGGAAATCGTTCATGCCGAAATACTTTTTGCCCATCGAGGGCTGTATCTCGTTGAACACCGCCGTATTAGGTATTATCTCGCCCGTGCCGACGTCTACGGCGGCCGCTTCAACCATCAGGTCGCGCCGCGCGCTGAAACCGTTGTTTACCAGGTACACGGAGCTATCTGCCGGGTTGAACATAATATGCAGGGATTCGCCGCCCTTGCGGAGACCATACAGGCAGGCATTTACGTCGAGGTAATAATCGTACATCTGCCCGCGCAGGGCCGTCCACGGGTTCTGTGTTTTCCAGATGATCACGCCGGTGTACCAGTTCCACATATGAGCCGCGAAACCCTCGGCCAGGGCACGGTACTGGTCGTAGTTCACCAACTGCGCTTTCAGGGCGAAATCGGCCGCGTCTGTCACGTCACCATAACGTTTTACCTGTGTGCCGTATCCGATGTATTTGTGATACTGCCATACCGAATCAACCGTTCTGTCGTTCGCCGGCGGCACCAGGTTTTTTTCCGGAATAAACCGTTGCAGCGAGGCATAATCGCCCACGCCCACCGATCCTATTTCAGAATTATAGGGGAACGTACGATGGCTCCAGAAATAGGAAAGTTCCTGGATACCATAAGGGCCATCGCCATTGCCGCCGAGGGTATTGAGCGACATACTGTCGCTGTTCGAGTAGTCGAAGAAATAACGGGTACCGTCGAGCGCCGGCAGCAATGAGTCTTTCAGCGGAAGTAAAATGTCTGCCGGCGGCGTGATCTCGTTGCCGCCGCACCAGAAAGCGAGGGATGGGTGGTTGCGGATCATTTTGATCTGGTCGGCCGCCGCCGCCAGCACCAGCGCGTGGTCGTCGGGGTACTGCCGCCGCGTCCACTGGTCGTCGGCTTTCTTCGGGTCTGTCCACCGGCCGTTGCAATCGCCGCTGAACCAGAAATCCTGGAATACCAGCAGCCCGTATTTATCGCATGCATTGTAGAATTCGGGGCGTTCGGTCAGTGCGCCGCCCCATATACGGATCAGGTTCAGGTTCATATCACGGTGATAACGAACCTCGGCATCGTACCGCTGATCGGTAAACCGCAACAGCGCATCGGAAATGATCCAGTTGCCGCCTTTTATAAAAATCGGTTGTCCATTCACGTAAGCCTGCATGCTGCCGGTATGCGCATTCCATTGGTTATCGATCTGCCGAACGCCGAAAACGACCTTTTCTTCATCGCTTGCGTGGCCATTTTGTTGCACAGTGAGATTGAGCGTGTACAACGGCTGGTCGCCATATCCATTGGGCCACCACAGCTTTGGGTTTTCGATGAGGTAATCGGGCAGTTGCACCAGTTCGGTCGACTGTGGCTGCAACTGCACTGTTTTGCGGATGGTTTGGCTGTTCAGGCTGTATTGCAGCACGGCTTCGGTGACCGTGTTTGCAGTATTGGTCAGCTCTACACTCACCTGCAGTGTAACGGGGGCCTGTACAGCCCCGGGATAACGTTTACCCGGCACCAGGGTTACTATATGCGGGTTCCGCAATTGCACGGCGCCGGTTTTCTCGATATATACCTTGTCCCAGATACCGGTGTTGCGATCGCGGATGGGTTGTATCCAGTCCCAGCCTGCAGTGTACTGGTGGGTAAGGTTGCGGGCAATGGTGCCGTCGCCACCCTGTCCGCCATTGGCTTTACCCGGAACATCGGGCGGATAGACGATCACTGCGAGCCGGTTCCTGCCATCTTTGGCAAGCAGGTCGGTAACCAGGAATTCTTTCCGCAAAAACATACCCTTGTGCGTAACGGGGTTCAGTTTTCTGCCGTTGAGGTAGAAATCGGCGGCGTAATTGATGCCGCGGAAATGCAGCCAGACCTGTTTACCCGCCACTGGCTTTTCGGAGAAATCTTTCACGAACCAGTAGGTGTAAGCAGCCGCGCCCACCTCACCGATGTCGGGGATATACTCATTGTTCATGCCATAAAAGGGATCGGGCGCCAGCTTGTTGTTAAGCAGTGTAGTAAGCACGGTGCCCGGAACGGTAGCGGGCAGCCATTGCTTCAGCGTTGTACCCGGATTGGAAAGATCTTCGCCCGTTGCTTTTGTTTTGCTTTGCTGCCGGCAAAGCCAGCCTTCGTTCAGCTCATAACGGTCTTGTGCATGCGCCTGCAGCAAAAGCAGGAAGAGCCCTGCCGTCAGTATCTGTCTCATAATCAAACTTACAAAATTGACCAGCCCTGCCGTGTTCAGGCGTATCACGCGGCAGCCGGAATACGGTCGCTGCGATCACAGATCCCCGAACTTCACCAGCCTGATGCCACGGCTGATGATGGCTTTTTTCACCGCGGGATCGGTAAACAGATCGGTTACACCCTGGCGGTCTTCCGCCACATTTTCATAACCGATATGGTGGATGGCGCGGAGTTCGGCGTTGTCGAGGCCCGGATGCTCTATATACAGGTAATTCCTGCCGTCTTCCAATTGGCCGAGGCGGTCAACAAACAACCGGCGTTTTTCTTCGCCGGGCCGGCCATACAAGTCAGGTGCATAGGCATTGAGCCGCAGCTTGTCGTTCGGCGCGTCTATCACCAGCAGGCCATATTCAGCGGCTACCCGTTTCACCATATCTTCTACCGCAGGATCAAAGGCGAGGCTGCCCATGTGCCCGCTGACATGGTTCAGTCGCGGTATATATTTCCTGGCCAACTGTATCTGCGCCCGCAATTCGGCTTCGACCTCTTCGAGCTTCCACTTGTGCTGCTGTATCGCCAGCCCGGGATAATTTTTATTGGGCTGCAGCATGGGCAGGAAATAGCCGTCGGGGTCGCGCAGGCTTGGCGCTGCGGTCAGCGGCCGCCACTTCATATTATCCCATTCGCTGGTGATCGCAAAATGTAATCCGACTTCCACCGTAGGCGCAGTAGCAAGCATGGCGGCTGCTTCGGGAAACCAGGGCGAAGCGGCAATCACTTCAATAGTAGTTTCAATGCCCTTGCGGTACGACTGCATCAGGGCGAGGTTGCCCGAATGCGAATAGCCCATATCGTCGCCCCGGATCACCAGCTTCGGCGCGTTCGGTCGGAAAGGAACCACAACAGCATCCCATACATATTGCGCGGCCGGTCCTTTGAAACTTTCATAATGGCTCAGCCGTGCGTCGTTGCCCGTAAATTTGAAACCGATCGTTTCGGTATGAGGGCTTTCCGTGTACAATAATTTTACCACCAGGCTGTCATCAGCCGTCCAATAATACATCCCGTCAACCCGGAAAGGCCGCAATCCATTCAGGCTGTTGCCGGCGCCCGCCGCAAGGTTGGGGCCTTTTCGGGTAGTCGTTCCCGTTAGCCAGTTGTTTTTACCCAATGCGATCTCATGCCGGGCGCTATCGGTGATCCAGTACATAAGCGCCTTCCCTTGGGAAAAATGAAAGCGTACGCTGTCGGTTCCACGCTCTGCAGATACGATCCCGAACACTTTGTTTTCAATCAGGCTTTCGGCGGATGACAACCCGGTTTTTTTGCCTACGGGCGTTATTGCAGCAGTTATATCGGGTAATTGCCGGTTGATCGACAATGCCGCGAGTTGTGCCTGCAATTTTTTCAATGCGGCTCTGTCCGGCTTCAATGCTTCTTTTTGAAACGCAGGGAGCAGGTTCTCCCAGAGAATATTTTGTTCGTCCTGCATATCGCTTGTTTCGGAGGTGATCGCCACCACCGCATCGGCATCGGGTATCATAATGATATATTGCCCGAATGCGCCGTCGGCACGGAAGGTGTTATGTCGTCCGCGCCACATTTGAAAACAATAGCCCTGCAACCAGTCGCTCGTTGCCTTTTTTTCTTCTGATGCCGTCGGGTCCTGCCAGATTTTTCTGCTGCTCGCCGTATCCACCCATTCTGCAGGGATCACCTGCTTGCCATTGAATTGTCCTTTGTTCAAAAAGCACTGGCCAAACCGGGCCATATCTTCGGTTTTTAAACGAAGCCCCCAGCCACCGGTATTGATCCCTTTCGGATCTGTTTCCCAATCGATCCCTGTAATGCCCAGCGGCCCCCACAAGCGGGGCTGCAAATAGTCAATGAGTTTTTCACCGGTCACTTTCTGGATGATTGCCGAACACATATAGGTCGCTGCCGAATTATACAGAAACCTGGTGCCGGGCCGGTAAACGACCGGGTGCGCGAGAAAAACCCGCACCCAATCGGTGGGTGTGCCTTCTTCGCCAATCAGCAAGGGGGGTTCTTTCTCATGACCCACGCTCATACTCAGCAAATCCCGCACACGCAATGCCTTCAGGTTATCGGATACCACTGCAGGCAACTGGTCGGGGAAGAATTTAATAACAGGATCATCCAGGGTGATCTTCCCCTCCGATACCGCAAACCCTATTGCGGTTGCCGTAAAGCTTTTAC
>JAKPBL010000014.1 GCA_029778965.1 Bacteroidota bacterium | reverse complement strand
TAGAATTCGGTTTCGGCAAAACCATTGGCTGACTTGACGTTTTTGTTGATGGTAGTTACCCGCACTTTCGCATAGCCGACCGAGGCCCCGGGAAAGAAGGATTCTCCCAAAGGCATCTCGGAAAACATAAGATTCGCCGGCGCCAGCAGGTTGGTCTTTTCCTTGTTGGGCACTGCTACCCGGAAAGGGTTTTCATCGGTTCCCACCACCGGCTCGTAGCTGGCCACGCCGCTGCTGCCGCGCAGCGATACGCCACCCACTTCGTGCATGATTGAATAATCGTATTCCTGCCCGTAGCTGGCGCCCGCCTCGGCCGACGAGGTAAGCGCATTCCAGTTGTCGAACAGCTCGATGCGTTTCACCCGGTGCCCGCCACCCAGCTTTTTCAGGCCGGGATCATCGAGGCGTACAAAGGATCTTCCTGATTCTATCGCTTTGTTCCAACCCTTTTTCATGGCGATGCTCTCAAAACTCTTCAACAATTGTGCGTACTGGGCAAAAGAGCTGAAGATCACCTTGATCATATCGCCGAAGTCGACGTTATCGCCGGTTTCGGAATTGGGATAAGCCTTCGAGGGCAAATTCAGCCGCAGGAATTGTATCGCCACTTTCCGGAAAGGACTGGCGCCATCTACTGTCTTTACCTTGATCCAGATACGGTCACGTTCGCTTCCCACGAACCCGATGTCTTCAATGTCGGCATACAGCGGGATCCATTCGCTGCCTGTGCCCCATTTGTCGGTATTGGGCATGGGCACGAAGAGCTTGCAATACAATTGCTGGATATCCTGGAAATACCTCGACCGTACCTGCGATACCGTTTCCAGCTCTTCGGGAAGCTGAACAAATACATACTGCTTTTCACCCGCTGCATCGCCGTAGATATTCAGGCTGGGCGTCGCCGAAGCGCTGTTGCCGAAGCCTTCGATCTCGAAAAACCGCATGGCGCGTTTGTGCTGCACATAGCCATAGTCGTCGGCTTCGTAGGTGATTTGCAGCTTACCCCCTTCGGGCAGGCCGATCTCGGTCAGGTTCCAGGCGCTGGCCCACAACGCGGCCCGCATACTGTCCTGGATGGCGTAAGGGTAGTCATAATTGCTCAACGTGCCTTTATTATAGGTCGTATCCTTGTAGCTGCCCCAGCGATCGTAATGTGCGGGATTGTAATCGGGATTGTGACTGCTGTATTTAAAACGGTATACCTTCTTGTCTTTTCCCTTGTTGAAGCTGATGCCAATGGCCTTCAATGTCAGTTTGCCTTTATTTTTCTCCTTCGCTATATTTTTACAAAGCGAATAGTCGTAGGTGAACTTCACTGTTTTGATGGGTCGCGCATTGGCGCCGTTTTTGGCGAGGTTGGCCTTGGCATACAATTCAATCCGCTCCAGCCTGCGGGCGCCGTACGTGGTTTCATCGGAAAGGCCGCCGTCGATACCTGTGACGCTCCTCAAATCGTCTCTCTCATCTGAAACATAAAATACCGCCACATAATTTTTAGATTCCACACTATGCAGGTACCACAGTTCTTTTTGTCCGAAAGCAACGGTTGCCTTATCGTCGCGGTTGTACGACTTAAATCCCTCATTGTAATTGGCCATGCGGGGCAGGTCGGTATATGGCAGCCGCCAGTTGAACGGATGCTCCTCGGTAGCCACCTGCGAATAATTAAACCGGACCGCATCGCCCAGGTCATCATCGGTAATACCATCGTTCCTGATATCCACGTAATCGGGCGATACAATGCCGGTTAATAAAAATGCATTGGCATGGGGGTCGGTC
>JAKPBL010000584.1 GCA_029778965.1 Bacteroidota bacterium | reverse complement strand
ACCGTTAGAGCGAACCGTATTTTCATCGACGGGTACGCTAAAGCGGCGTACGGGCAGTATATTGATCCGGTCGCCCCTTTCGGTCTGGCGCTGCAGCCGCGGATCGTCGCTGCCCACCACATCGCGCAAGGTGGTTTTAAGGTCGTAATACTGCGTGGTATCAACACCGGTCATGGGCGCGAAATAAACCACATCGCGCTTGTCGCCCCTGATCTGCTCTTTGCTGAACAACACATCGAAGGGGTCGCTGTCGTTGACTTTGTACCTGAGCTGGTTGATGTACCAATCGGTCGCAAAAATGGTGTTGACCACTACCCGAACGTCTTTGCGGATGCCTTC
The DNA here is from genome assembly GCA_029778965.1 of Bacteroidota bacterium. Lineage (GTDB taxonomy): Bacteria > Bacteroidota > Bacteroidia > Chitinophagales > Chitinophagaceae > Flavihumibacter. The sequence goes on along the minus strand of JAKPBL010000584.1, from coordinate 2,124 downwards.
CACGTTCTGCAGGTACCACAGCATATAGGTATCATTGTCTTCGGAGGTGATGAGCAGGGCGTTCGGCGGGCAGCTCTCCAGGTAATTCCTTGCCATATCGCGGGCAAGGGTTTTGCCGCTGCGATCATGGTCGTCCCATTCCTGCACGGCCATCCAGGCGGGTACCGCCAGGCAGCAAAGCATAACGGCATACCGCAACGCCGGTCGCCGGCTGACCTTGCGCAAGCCATCCACCAGGGCCAGTACGCCGAGGCCCAGCCAAACGGCAAATGCATAAAAAGAGCCCACAAAAGCATAATCGCGTTCGCGTGGCTGGAAGCCGCTTTGGTTGAGATAGATAACAACAGCCAGCCCGGTAAAGAAGAACAACAGCGCGTTCACCAGCCAGTCGTGTTTGTTTTTGCGGAACTGCCAGTAAAATCCTGCCAGGCCCAGCAGCAGGGGCAGCAGGAAAAGGCGGTTATAGGCTTTATTGCCCGCATGCATGCTGTTGGGCAGCTTCGACTGGTTTCCCAGGCGGGTATTGTCAATCAGGGGTATGCCGCTCACCCAATTGCTGTCGGCCGGGTTGCCCAATCCCTGCAGGTCGTTCTGCCGGCCCGCAAAATTCCACATGAAATAACGGAAATACATCCAGCCCGCCTGGTAGTTGGTAAAGTATCGGATATTATCGGCCAGGGTGGGCGTGGCGCCGGGCTCGATGCCGGCAAAGCGCTGGTAGCAGAGCAACTGATTGCGGTCGTCGTCGGCATCCCAGATGCGGGGAAACAAATGCGATGAAGGCGTATGCACCCAGTCTTTTTTCCAGGCCGGTTTTTCCACTATATATTTATTATCGTCGCGGGTGTAGAGCTCACCCTTTTGCACGAAGTCGGCGCGGTCGGTAAAATCGGGGCCGTACAGTATCGGCCAGTCGTTGTACTGGTCGCGGCCAAGATAACCGGCCAGGGCCACGGGATTGTCTACATTAAACATATCCACTGAAGGGTCGGCGTTCGAGCGGATCATCGTCGTGAGATACGTGCTGTATCCCATCAGCAGAAAGGCCATGCTCCACAGGGCCACCTGCCATTCGCGGCTGCGGCGGCGGCGCGCATAACGAATACCGAGGGCCAGCAGACCGGCGATCAGCACAAAGAAAAAAGCAAAGCCTGAAAAGAACGGCAGGCCCAGGCTGTTCACAAACCAGATATCGGCGGCGGCAGCGCCTTTAATGGTGGATTGTATAAATACCACCTGCACAAAGCCGGTGATGGCGCAACCTGTGATAAAAGCAAGCAGCATGCCGCCACGGCTGAAACGGAAACGCCTGAAATAATAAAGCATCACGATAGCGGGTATCACCAGCAGGTTGAGCAGGTGTACCCCGATCGATAATCCCATCAGGAAAAATATAAACACCAGCCACCTGTCTGCATGCGGCTCATCGGCTTTTTCTTCCCACTTCAATGCCGCCCAGAAAACCACGGCGGTGAACAACGACGACAGGGCGTACACTTCGCCTTCCACCGCGCTGTACCAGAATGAATCGCTGAAAGTATAAGCCAGCGCGCCGACAGCACCGGTGACCATGATCGTGGTTGTATCGGCGGTCATCTTCCGGGCAAAATGGGTGATGGTCCAGAACAGGAACAGTATGGTGAAGGCGCTGGAGAGCGCGCTCATGGCGTTGACGGCAAGCGCGGCTGTTGCCGGCTGGCCGCCTGACAAAATGATAAAGAGCCGGCCTATCAGTACAAAGAGCGGCGCGCCCGGCGGGTGCGGGATCATGAGGCCGTAACAACTGGAGATGAATTCACCGCAGTCCCAGAAGCTGACCGTGGGCTCAACGGTTTTCAGGTAAACAATAGCGGCAATGAGAAATACAAGCCAGCCTGTCAGGTTGTTGATTTTCCGGTAGTTCATAGCAGCGGTTTCCTGAATCTACTGGTAATCGCTTTACCGGTGCCTGGCGCACCCGGCATTTAACAGCAAATTATATTTTTCGGGAATGCTAGTGGTGCAACCTTATGTTCCTGAACTCCACTTTCATGGCGGGCATTACGTGCAATTGCAGGCCCAGCAGCCCCTGCGATTTGCGGGCGGCCGTGTCGTTATCGGTCGTTTCGCTCATCAGCACACCAT
>JAKPBL010000670.1 GCA_029778965.1 Bacteroidota bacterium | reverse complement strand
ATAAAATCGGGCGCCAGCGAACAAACCGCGATCATTCCCATCAAGCAATAACCGGTTATGTCGCTCGCCGTCAATTTATCCATTGCCAAAACGCATTTGCTGTCGCGGAAAAAGCAAACCCTCGTGGCAATGCTCGGCGTCACTTTCGGCATTGCCATGTTCACGCTGATGATCAGTTTTATGCAGGGGGTGAACCAATTCCTGGAAGACACTATGTTATCGTCCACGCCCGATATCCATATATACAACGATGTAAAAACGGATTATTCGGCATCGGTGGCGGCGCAGTATTTCAAAGGTCAAAAAGTGAAAGTGGCGCTCTATCACCCCAAGCCCAAAGAAATACAGATCAATATTAAAAACAAAGACGCGATCATCAGCGACCTGAAGAAGAACCCGGCCGTGCTGGCGGTATCGCCCTTGCTGAGCACGCAGGTTTTTTATAACTACGGACCGGTACAACTGAACGGCTTTATCAACGGGGTGAATATCATTGAAGAAGCGCGGCTGTACGACCTGGGTGGCAAGATGACCAGCGGCAGGCCGGAAGACCTGCTGACGATGGACAACGGCATGCTGATGGGCGCCGGGCTGGCGGAGAAGCTGAACATGCGCACGGGCGACATGGTTTCGCTGGCCACACCCACCGGAAACACCATGCAGTTCAGGCTGGTGGGCATTTTCCAGATCGGGATAAGCGCCATCGACAATGTCAAAAGCTATGTGAATCTTTCGGCGGTGCAGCAATTGCTGGGAAAGGACCGGAATTATATCACCGACATCAATATCAAGCTGCGCAACAACAAAGAAGCCATTGCATTAGCGCCGGGCTTCGAACAGAAATACCGGTACAAAGTGGAAAGCTGGGAAACGGCCAACGGTTCGGTAACGGCTTCCAACTTGATCAGGGATGTGCTGACCTATGTGGTGAGCATTACCTTGCTGGTCGTCGCAGGCTTTGGCATCTATAATATCATGAACATGACCATTGCCAACAAAATGAAAGACATCGCCATTTTAAAAGCACAGGGCTTTGCGCGAAAAGACATTACGCAGATATTCCTGTCGCAGTCGATGGTGATCGGCATACTGGGCGCGCTGACGGGCATTGCATTGGGTTTCCTGTTGTCGTACGCCTTGTCGCGCACACCTTTTCCCGCCAACAATAATTTTGTGTCGTTAAAATATTTCCCGGTGGTGTTCCGGCCTAAGCATTACCTGTTCGGCATGGCTTTCGGCATCGGCACCACGATCGTGGCGGGGTTGATGCCGGCAGTAAAGGCTTCCAAAATTGACCCGGTCGCCATTTTAAGAGGATAGTCATGTTAACCGCCGAACACCTCAACAAATACTTCTACGAGCCTGAAAAATTCCAGGTGCTGAAAGACATCAGCCTGCGCGTGGAGAAAGGCGAGTTTGTGGCGCTTACCGGTAAATCGGGCAGCGGCAAATCGACTTTATTGTACCTGCTGAGCACGCTCGACACCGATTATGAAGGCAGTATCCGGATTCACGATGCGCTTGTAACCCAAATGAGCCAGAATTCGCTGGCGCATTTCAGGAATGAGTATATCGGGTTTGTATTCCAGTTCCATTTCCTGTTACCGGAGTTCACCGCACTGGAAAATGTAATGCTGCCGGCGCTGAAACTGGGTAAATACAGCCGTAAGGACATCGAGCAGCGGGCGCTCGACAAGCTGGGATTGATGGGCATGGACAGTTACGCGCACAAGCAGGCTGCTAAACTTTCCGGCGGGCAGCAGCAGCGCATCGCCATTGCGCGGGCCCTTGTCAACGACCCTTTACTGATTATGGCCGACGAACCCACCGGCAACCTCGATAGCGCCAATACGCAGATCGTGTTTGATATTTTCCGCGACCTGGCGCGGAAGGGGAATACGATCATTGCGGTAACCCACGATACCGATTTTGCCGCCAATGCCGACCGGATTGTAGAGCTGGTGGACGGAAAAATAGTCTGAGGGGACAGGAATCGGCTTAGCTCTATTTAACATAATATAAATTATAAGACAACATGAATCTTCGCTGGAGGGCGGTGCATCGTCTGTTTGCCGGCTATCTTCTTATCTCTGTAGTAAAATTCTTTCTGTTTGCATTTTTCCAGGCTGGCACCCGCGGAGTTTATTACGGTATCAGACCTCTTGATAAAGTTCGCTATTTTGTATTCGTGAACATTTTAATCATAGAAGACGACCAACGGGTAGCCGAACTCATACAAAGAGGTTTGGAAGAACAGGGTTTTGCCCCGACTTTGGCGTATGACGGGCTTTCAGGCAAGAAGTTGGCTTTGCAAAATCACTACGACCTCATTATTACGGATATTATTCTTCCGAAATTAGACGGTATAGACCTATGCAGACAAATCAAGGAAAGCAAACCCGATACGCCTGTTATTATGCTTACGGCATTGGGTACAACCGACGACAAGGTAGAAGGCTTCGATGCCGGAGCAGAA
>JAKPBL010000651.1 GCA_029778965.1 Bacteroidota bacterium | reverse complement strand
CTGCTTTTTTCTTCGGCGGCGCGAACGCAGTCGCGGCTGATCGACAGCCTTAAGGAACAGGTACACCATGCTACAACCAGTGAGCAAAAGCTCGAAGCGATCCTGGCTTTATGCAGTGAGTATAAAAGTATTACCAGGGATACGCTCGACTATTATGCCTTCCTGGCCAGGGACCTGGCCGCGCAAACGAATAAGACCCGGCTGAAACAAATGGCCGAGCTGGCGGTGGCTTCCGATTATGCCCGTTGGGGGTGGACCGACAGCGTCGTTTACACCGTCGATCCTGTACTGGCCGCCAACCAGGCAAACGATCCCGAACAACGCCCTCTTTATTTCAGGGCGGCGCGGTTGAAGGCGATGGCTTATGCCGGCCGCTCGCGCTTCAGGGAGGCGCTTTCTATACTGTATAAAGTAGTGGATGAGGCGGAGAGGTATAGGGATTCGCTGACGCTGAGCGAGAACCTCAATTCGATCGGGTCAGTCGCATTGGGACGCGGGAATGCCGGCGAGGCGATTACCTGGCTGTCGAGGGCGCTGTCGGCGTCGGGCGATGATAAAAGCTTCACCGAAATAAAGGCGGCCATTTTTGTAAACATGGCCGATGCCTATCGCCTGCAGGGGAAAACCGACTCGGCAATTCTGTACAGTAAAAAGGGCGTTGATATTTTTGCGCAAACCAGGAATATGACCAACCTGGCGATAGCCCTGCAAAGGCAGTCGTCTGTTTTTACAGCGGCCGGAAAACTTGCGGAAGCCGAGGCTTCGCTGAAGGAAATGATTGCCGTGCGGCAGGAATCAGGCGACGGCAATATGTACTCCGGCGACAATATCAGCCTTGCCGAGTTTTATGTGCAGACAAACCAGATCAGGAAAGCCATCGCGTTTTGTAAAAACGCTTTGATGACGGGCGATGTGCATACCCTGCTGCCCGGCGATAACCGGAGTTATGCCAATGAAATCACGATCCGGCTGGAGTATTACCAGGTGCTTGCGCGGTGTTATAAAATGTTGGAAGACCATGCCGGCTACCAGGAAATGCTGGAGCATATTATCGTGGCCAAAGATTCGCTGTATGAATACAATTCGGCACAGGCAATAGCCGAACTGCAGACCCAGTACGAGGTGCAGAAAAAGGAGAATACCATCATCCAGCAGCAGCTCGACATAACGAAAAAGAACAACCGGTTTTATACCCTGCTGGGTGTCGCATTTTTCCTGTCGGTGATAGCCGTGGTCATGTTTGTGGATTACCGCAAGCGGGAAAGGCTGAAGCTGAATGCCATCGTGGAAAAGGAAAAGGACCTGGCCGCCCGGTCGATCGCCAAAGCCGAGGAGGACGAACGTAAACGGATAGCGGCCGACCTGCATGACAATCTTGGTGCGTATGTGGCATCCATTGTATCCAATCTCGACCTGATTGAACCGGGAGGCGATGATTCGCCGAAAGGCAGGGCGGTGCGGCAGTTGCGGAGCAATTCGCAGGAAATCGTATCGCAGTTGAACGACACGATATGGGCCTTGAAGAAAGACGCCCTGTCGTTGACGGCCATCAGCGACCGGGTCAAAGTGTTTATCCAGCGTTTGCAGCACAGCTATCCGGGTATCACCGTTAGTGTGATCGAGAAGATAGAGCAGGATCTGATGCTGAGTCCGTCGCATGCTTTTCAATTGTTCCGTATGATGCAGGAAGCCATTAACAATGCCCTGCGGCACAGCCGGGGTACCCGTGTGGATGTGATTGTGGAAAGCAGGGGTGGGGACTGGCGCATACTGGTGACGGATGACGGCGTCGGGCTGAAGCAAACGATCAAAGAGGGCAATGGGTTGGCGAATATGAAGGAGAGGGCCGCGGCGGCGGGTTGGCAGGTCGATTGGCGGTCAGAAGAGGGGAGCGGAACCAGTGTGGTAATATCGCCGGCTACTACAAATTAATTATTGGCGCCCGGGTGCCAATCTACGAAATTGCGAATACCATGAACAATGAACCTGTAATCGTGGCGCTGGCCGAAGACAATGCCATCAACATAAATACCTTTTTGCAGAAGATAAGCCTTCTTACGCAGTACCGGCTGTCGTTTGTTGCCCGGAACGGCCATGAGTGCCTCGAAGAGCTGAAGGGCTTGCCGCAGGCCGCGTTGCCGCAGATTATATTTATGGACCTGGAAATGCCCCAGATGGATGGCATACAGACCATATCGATGGCCAAGAGCCTCTATCCCCAGATTCATTTTATTGTGCTGACGGTATTCGACGATGATGAAAAAATCTTTGACGCCATTAAATCGGGCGCGTCGGGCTATTTGCTGAAGCATGAGGGCGCGGCTGCGCTGGAAGACGCCATGGTCAATGTATTGCAGTATCATGGCGCCCCGATGAGCCCCGCCATCGCCAGGAAGGCGCTTCAACTGTTGAGCCGGTCTACGACGGGCATTGAAGCAAAGGTGGAAAACAGCCTGCCGCCGGCTATCACTGAAAGAGAAAAGGAGATACTGCAGCAGATGGTGAACGGATGGGATGCCAAACGCATTGCGTCAAGCCTGAACCTGAGTGTGCTAACCGTGCGCAAGCATATTGCAAACATATATGAGAAGCTGCATGTCAATTCAAAGGCGCAGATCATCAGCCTGGCGCACAAGCACAAGTGGGTGTAAGTTTATTTTTTCAATTCAAGCAATTTTAGCGCGCCGCGGTTTTGCGTGACCGCCAGCAGGTATTGCCCCCGACTGCCTTTCAGTTTTGCCAGTCCCCGGCCGCAACCCGGAATAAACACACCACTTTGTGCGATGCTTAGCGGCTGAAACCCGCCTTTTCCATCACCTCTCAATACTAATCCATTCAGGGCATCGTACCGTCCGTTGGCGGGATC
>JAKPBL010000621.1 GCA_029778965.1 Bacteroidota bacterium | reverse complement strand
TATATCCAACCTCGATGCGGTGTATGCCTATTTCGCCGTGAGCGAGAATGAATACCTCCAGTTCATGAAGGCCGATGAACAGCACAAGCCGCGGCTGGATGATATTACCCTTACGCTCGCCGACGGAAGTGTGTACCCGCAAAAAGGAAAGGTGGAAACCATGGAAAGCATCTTCGATGAAAAGACAGGATCTATTGCCTTCCGTGCCCGGTTTACAAACCCGGATAAGATGCTGAAACATGGCGCCACCGGTAAAGTGACGCTTACCCGCGAGGTACACGATGTAATGATGGTTCCACAGAAATCGGTGTTTGAGATACAGGATAAAAACTATGTATTCGTTGTGGATGATAAGAACATGGTGCGGATGAAGAATATATCGACCCGTGGCCGGATGGACGAGTACCTGCTCGTAGCCGAAGGATTGCAACCGGGTGAAGTGATCGTGTATGAAGGCATACAGCAGCTCAAAGACAGTACGGTTATACAGCCCCGTTATATAAACACGGCTTTCAATGATTGAGACATTTATCCGGCGCCCCGTTCTTTCTCTTGTTATTTCCATTCTTATTACGCTTTTAGGCGTGCTGGCGCTTTTTACCCTGCCCATCACGCAGTTTCCCGACATCGTTCCACCGAGCGTGGTCGTTACCGCCAACTATAACGGCGCCAATGCCGAGGTCTGCGCCAATGCCGTAGCCACTCCGCTCGAAAGAGCCATCAACGGCGTGCCCGGCATGACTTATATGAACTCGGTGAGCAGCAACAATGGCACTACCCTTATCCAGGTGTTCTTTGAAGTGGGCACCGATCCCGACCAGGCGGCGGTGAACGTGCAAAACCGCGTTACCACCGTGCTCGACGAGCTGCCCGAAGAAGTAATCAAAGCCGGCGTGGTTACCGAAAAGGAAGTGAACAGCATGCTGCTCTACCTGAATATCTTCAGCGAAGACAGCAGCGTGAACGAAGAGTTCATCTACAACTATGTTGATATTAATGTGCTGCCTGAACTGAAGCGGATCAACGGTGTCGGCTTTCTCGACATCATGGGTGCGCGCGAGTATTCCATGCGGGTTTGGCTGAAGCCCGACCGGATGGTCGCCTATGACATCTCTTCCGATGAGGTGATTCAGACCTTGCGGGCGCAGAATATTGAAGCAGCCCCCGGGGTAGTGGGAGAGAACTCCGGCAAAGACCGCCAGGTAAAACAATATGTACTTAAATACACCGGCAAGTTCAATACGCCCGAACAGTATGCCAACGTAGTACTGAAAGCAAATCCCGACGGATCGTTGCTGCACCTGAAAGACATCGCCGATATCGAGTTCGGTACTGTAAGCTATGACATGACCTCCAAAACCGATGGCCGCCCGTCGGCCTCGATCATGATCAAGCAACGTCCGGGCAGCAATGCCAGCGAAGTGATCGATGAGATCAAGGCAAAACTGGCGGAGCTGAAAGAAGACGGTTTCCCGCCGGGCATGACCTACAACTATGCGTATGATGTTTCCCGTTTTCTCGACGCCAGTATCAAATCGGTGCTTCAAACGCTCGTGGAAGCATTTATACTGGTATTCATCGTTGTGTTTATTTTCCTGCAGGATTTCCGTTCTACGCTGATCCCCGCGCTGGCGGTGCCCGTGGCCCTGGTGGGTACGCTGGCCTTTCTGCAACTGCTCGGTTTTTCCATCAATATCCTTACGCTTTTTGCACTGGTGCTGGCCATCGGTATCGTGGTTGACAACGCGATCGTGGTGGTGGAAGCCGTGCACGTGAAGATGTCGCAGAAACACCTGCCGCCGCTTGAAGCTACCATAGAGGCCATGAAAGAGATCACCCCGGCCATCATAGCGATTACCCTTGTTATGACCGCGGTATTCGTGCCGGTGGCCTTTTTAAGCGGACCGGTGGGCGTGTTCTATCGCCAGTTTTCACTGACGCTGGCCATGGCCATTGTTATTTCGGGTATAAATGCCCTGACGCTGACACCGGCCCTCTGTGCTTTGCTGATGAAGCACGATACCAACGTGAAGCGATCGCCGCTGCAGCGGTTCTATAAATCGTTCAACAGAAATTATAATAAGGTGGAGAAGTCGTTCGGAAGAACGGTAGCCAAGATGGCGGGGCGCAGAATGGTGACCCTGGCATTGTTCCTTTTCTTTTGTGCAATGACCTGGTTTAC
>JAKPBL010000615.1 GCA_029778965.1 Bacteroidota bacterium | reverse complement strand
AAATCATTCAACAACAAAAATTAAATACCATGACACTTGTAAAACGCATTCAACCCGGCCGCCCCTTTGGTACTTTGATCGACGACTGGTTCCAGGACATTCCCGGCCTGCTTCGGGAAGCCGGCAATACCGGCAGTGTACCTGTAAACATCATTGAGAATAAGGAAGGCTACCATTTGGAACTTAGCGCGCCTGGTCGCCAGAAAGAAGATTTCAAAGTTCAGGTCGACAAAGGTTTGCTGACCATCTCGTACGAGCACAAGGAAGAAAGCACCAGCGAAGACCTGAAAGTGGTTCGCCGTGAGTTCAGCTACTCGTCTTTCAAGCGCAGCTTCTCGGTAGACGACAAGATCGATGCCGCCAATATCCAGGCCAAATATGAAAATGGCCTGCTGAAAGTATTTGTGCCCAAGAAAGAAGATGTTAAGGTTGAACCGCAATCGATACATATTCAATAATTGTTTCTCATAAGCAGTTGGTTTTGGTTAATTTCCCCAGCGTTTCTACGCTGGGGTTTTTTCTGGCACAACAATGCCGGCATATATTAATTGGCGGCTGGTCTTTTGAAATGAACTACATTTGCCCAACTTTTTGATACTTGTAATTAACATTCAGCGAATGGAATCTACACGTTCCCGAATCCACTGGTTACTGATCGTACTCCTGATATCCGTTTCCTTTAACAGTTTCGGCCAGGACACGTCGCTGGCGAATAAGATCCCGGCCGATACCCTTGTGCCCCCTACCCTGGTTACCGAGGCAGATACGGCTTTGCGGATCATTAACCTCAACCCATACATTACCCTGCATGTCGATTCCACCATGGAATACGACCTCGACATCAATAAAGACTCTTCCCGTTATTTCTGGTATCTCCGCAATGCTCCCGTGGGATTGCGCATCAACAAAGACGACGGGGTGCTGAGCTTTCGGGCGGAGAAGTCTTATTTTATGTCGGGTCGCCTGAAATACGACCAGGAGTACAAGGTATACCTGGGCGTGCAAAACCTGCTCAATCCCAAAGAGCGGGTCGACACTTTCTTTACCCTCGTGTTTTACAATACAGAGATCGTGTTGTCGCAGGTCAAGCCGTCGGTGAACAGCATTGTATATATCGACGAGGGCGATACGCTTTCGTTTAAAGTACAGTGCGAAACAGGCAGCTTCCCGATCGAGAACATCACCACGATGGTCAATACGCCGCTTCGCAGCTATACTTCAGTGAACAAATGCAATGATACTTTCACCTGGCCCGTACCGTTTGATTTCGTCAAAGAGACCGATTCGGCCAAGGTGCGGGTGTTCAATATCAGTTTTATAGGCGCCGATAAATTCTTCAATAAAGACACGGCCGTTATCAAAGTGATTGTGCGGGATGCGCTGAATTATCCTTTCCGCGTAGCTGAATACGAAAAAACCGTTAAAGAGGTAAGCAAATACGTGCTCACCCTGAAATACACTTTCCGGGAGCTCGATAAAAAAGTGAAGAGTACTAAAAATGCGCGAAGCACATTCGACATTGCTTCGGGTACTTCCGCACTCACGGGAACGGCACTGGCTACCAGCTCCTCTACCAGCTCGCAAAACATTGGCAAGGTATTGCCCAGTGTAGGCGTGGCCCTGGTGCCGGTTAAAGAGGCCGCTTCTCCGCCTAAAACCTACGAGCAGAATTCAGCCAGCGCCGTGCGTGCCAGCATCAAGCGGCTCGATTACGTATTGTCCGACAACGTACTGATCGGCGAGCGTGACCCTGATATCCTTGCCAAGCTGGCGAAGATTCGGGCTGAGCTGAAAGCCGTACAGGTACAACTCGTCGACGTGCCGATGGTAGATACCGGCGAGTTCAGCGAAGAAGAGCTGAACCAGTATTTCAACAGTCCCAAGGTGAACAAGAAATACAAGCTGACCCGTAAATAAGCTACAGGCAGTTGCCTTTGCGCCGCGTATCGATAATGTACAGGATCTTCCAGCCGGCGGCCAGTTTAACCAGTTGAAAGGCATTTACGCCGCAATGGGAAAAACGGTCGCCCAGGGAAAAACGGTTTTTTTTGTCCGAAAATCGTGAATTGTTTATTTCGGTGCTTTGCCCTAAACTTGCAGCGACCGGACGAATATTAAAACGAAGAGAAAGCAGATGGCTAAGAACTTATTGATTGTGGAGTCGCCCGCCAAAGCGAAGACCATCGAAAAGATCCTCGGTAAGGATTTTGAGGTGAAGAGTTGTTACGGGCATATCCGCGATCTGGACAAGGGAGAGATGGGTATCGATATAAAAAACAAGTATAAACCCAGGTATATCGTTCCCGGTGAAAAAGAAAAAGTAGTAAAGGAGTTAAAGCAACTGGCTAAGAAAAGCGACGAAGTATGGCTCGCCACCGATGAGGACCGGGAAGGGGAAGCCATTAGCTGGCACTTGTGCGAAGTGCTGGGCCTTGATCCCGCCGCCACCAAACGGATTGTTTTTCACGAGATCACCCAGCCTGCCATCAAAAAAGCGGTGCAGCAGCCACGGCGTGTAAATATGGACCTGGTCAATGCCCAGCAGGCGCGCCGGGTGCTCGACCGGATCGTTGGTTTTGAGCTGAGTCCCGTATTGTGGCGTAAAATGAGCATGGGCAATTCCCTCAGCGCCGGCCGCGTGCAAAGCGTGGCGGTTCGCCTGATTGCCGAAAGAGAACGTGAGATCAACGCTTTCCAGGCCGTCAGCCAGTTCCGGGTGGAAGCCTGGTTTACCGCAAAGGATGCGGCCGGCAAGCAGGTGCCGTTCAAGGCAGAGGGCCGCAAGTTCAACCAGGAAGCCGATGCCGAACAATTTTTGCGCTCCTGCGTCGGCGCCGCCTATACGGTGAAGGATATCCAGGTGAAACCCGGCCGTAAATCGCCCGCTGCGCCTTTCACCACGTCGACCCTGCAGCAGGAAGCCAGCCGAAAACTGGGCTATTCGGTCAGCCGCACCATGCAGGTAGCCCAGCGGCTGTATGAAAGCGGTAGCATCACGTATATGCGTACCGACAGCGTGAACCTGAGCGATACGGCCATGGAAGGTATTCACCGGCAGGTAGCGTCGCAATACGGCAACCGTTATTACCAGCCGCGTAAGTACAAGAACAAAAACGAATCGGCGCAGGAAGCCCACGAAGCCATCCGCCCCACCTATATGGAAAACAGTTCGGTCGATGATCCTGAAATGCAGCGCCTGTACGACCTGATCTGGAAGCGGACCATGGCGTCGCAGATGGCCGATGCCGAGCTGGAAAGAACCATTGCCAAAATCGATATTTCCACCAATAAGGAAGAACTCACGGCCAGTGGCGAAGTGATCAAATTTGAAGGGTTTTTGAAAGTGTACCGCGAAGACCGCGACGAAGAAGACATGTCAGACGACGAACTGGCGGAAGGCATGTTGCCCGTGCTGGCGGTCTCACAACCGCTCCCCTTGCGCGAGATGGTGGCTACAGAGCGGTTCAACCGTCCCGCCCCGCGTTATACAGAAGCTTCGCTGGTGAAGAAGCTGGAGGAATTGGGTATCGGCCGACCGTCGACCTACGCGCCCACCATCTCCACCATTCAGAAAAGAAATTACGTGGAGAAACGCGATAAGGAAGGCACTCCCCGTGAATATCGCATACTCACGCTCGAGAAAGACCGGATCAGGCAGGAGAAAGCCACCGAAAACACCGGTGCGGAAAAAGCGAAATTATTTCCCACTGATCTTGGGCTGGTGGTAACGGATTTCCTGAGCCAGTATTTCAACGATGTGATGGACTATGGCTTCACCGCCAAGATCGAAGAAGAGTTCGATGATGTGGCCAACGGGAAACGCGAGTGGTATAAAA
>JAKPBL010000583.1 GCA_029778965.1 Bacteroidota bacterium | reverse complement strand
CGGCTCGTTCCCTGGAAAAACTCCTGGAAATAATGTATGATGGCCTGCATGGAAAGATCAATGTCGGAAAGCGGCCTGCATCTGGGCAAAAAGATCGCTTTGCACCATGCGGGCCGACAGGTTCAGCATATTCTGGAAAGCGCGCGCGCCTGAAATGCCGTGGCCAATGATCACGGGCTTGTTGACACCCAGTACCGGCGTACCGCCATAGTTTTCGAAATTAAACCGCTCGAAATATTCGTGGCTGATGGCTTTGCGGTGGGTAATCTCGTAAATGGATTCGGCCAGTTTGAGAACGATATTACCGGTAAAGCCCTCGCAAACCATCACATCGGCTTTGTCGACCAGCACATCACGGCCCTCTACATTGCCCACGAAATGAATCCGGTCGTTCTCTTTCAGCAGAGAATAAGCGGCCTGGGCGAGTATATTGCCCTTGCCCTCTTCTTCACCGATATTGATCAGCCCCACGCGCGGCTGCTCAATACCCAGTATATGCTTTGCATACAAAGAGCCCAGCACGGCAAACTGGTTCAGGTTCTCGGGCTTGCAGTCGGCATTGAGCCCCACGTCGAGCAACAGGCCGGTTTGACCATTTTCTTTGGGGATGATCGTGGAGATGGTGGGCCTTAATACCCCTTCGATTGATTTAAGGCTGTAAAGCGCGCCTACCAGCATGGCACCGGTATTGCCGGCGCTGATGAAGGCGTCGATCTTGCCCTGCGCCAGGTAATAGAAGCCGATGGCGATCGACGACTGCTGCTTTTCTTTAAGCGCCCGGGTCGGGTGTTCGTGCATATCGATCACCTGCGGGGCATGTACGATCCGGTAGCGGCCGGCAGGGATGGCATATTCCTGCAGCAGGGGCTGCAGCACCGCCTCGTCGCCGAATAAAAATACAGTTGCCGGAGCATCATTGCCCGACAGGAATAGCTGGAGCCCCTTCACCGCTTCGAGCGGTGCAAAATCTCCACCCATCATGTCAAGACCGATCGTCATCTCCGGCAATCTATCTGAAAAAACTTGGTTTCCTACTTCTTGATGGGAGATTTCTCCGCCACCACTTTACCCTTGTAAACCAGCTTTCCTTCGCTCACGTGGGCACGGTGACGAACATGCAGTTCACCGGTAGTGCTGTCGGTGCTCAAAGTAGCTGCGGCTGCCTTATAGTGCGTTCTTCTCTTTGCACTGCGTTGCTGTGAGTGTCTGCGTTTCGGATTTGGCATCTTTCAACTGTTTATAATATTCAAAATTAATTGTCCAGGTCCCTGAATTTCTCCAGCCCTTTCCACAAAGGATTGGCTGTTTGCGTTTCACCTTCGCCGTTAGACCGGTCCATCTTCTTCAGCATCTCCAGCGCTTCCCGGTTGCAGTAAGGCTGGCCGATCTTTTCTTCCGGACACATCTTCTGCATCGGAATACTCAGCACAATGAACTCATAGAGCCAATCGGCAATATGCAGGTGACTTTCCCCGCGAGAGATATAATATACATCGGGGTCTTCCTCCTGCTCATTCATCTCTTCCGGGTTCTCCACCAGCTTTACCACGATATTGAACTCATCCCACAAATCCCAGGGCAACTGGTTACTGCCACAACGGTCGCAGGTCAGCTCCACCTTTCCGCCTACCTCGAATTTCAGGAGCATGAACCCGTTCTTTTTGTCGAGCGTCAGCTTCACCTGCGCATCTACATTTCTGAAATCCTGTTCGTTATACTCCTCAAAAAAACGATCGGTAATATCGTAGCTGTACTCGTGAATGCCGGGCTTCAATCCTACAAAAGCGATATCGTATTCCCTTCTGCTACTCATGAGTACCCTTTTAAAAGGTGGGCAAAGGTAGTAAAAAAATATGGAACAGCCGGCATTTTTTTGCCGTAATACCGTAATTTCGACGGCACCTCAAATGTACTAATCGGGCATGAATTGGACTCCCAAGATCTTCGGCGCCTACCTGTCGTTCCTTCGATCGGCCTGCGCCAACGTGCCCTGACTCATTTCCCCCGCCTGTTTCCTGTACCATGTCTGTAATTCTGCCTATTTTGCCAGCCCATTGGGACCTGGCTGTATATAACTATAATTTAATATGAAAAATATCGCTGTTGTCGGCTTGGGCAAAGTGGGTTCGCTCGTAGGCACCCTGCTCAACGACCTTTTTGTGGTAACCGGTTTTGACAAGCAAAAACCAGCCGACCTGCCTTTTCACGTAGAAACAGGCGCCATCCAGGATGGCGCCGCCCTGGAAAAATTTCTTTCTTCGCAGGATGCCGTCGTATCCTGCCTGCCCTATAACCTTAACCTGCCGGTGGCGCAGGCGGCGTATAAGCTGGGCATTCATTATTTCGACCTGACGGAAGACGTGCCCACCACTACCGCTATTCGCGAAATGGCCAAAACCTCGAAAGGGGTGATGGCGCCGCAATGCGGGCTGGCGCCCGGCTTCATCGGCATCGTGGGCGCCGACCTCTACAACCGCTTTACCAAACTGCGCGATGTGGAGCTTCGCGTTGGCGCGTTGCCGCGTTATCCCAACGGACTGATGGG
Organism: Bacteroidota bacterium; assembly: GCA_029778965.1. Taxonomy (GTDB): domain Bacteria; phylum Bacteroidota; class Bacteroidia; order Chitinophagales; family Chitinophagaceae; genus Flavihumibacter. The sequence goes on along the minus strand of JAKPBL010000583.1, from coordinate 305 downwards.
GTACTCGTTTACCTGGTCGCCCGCCGGCGTAATCAATGAATATATCAACGACGCCGAGGTCATACACAACGGCCAGCGCAAAATGGTGCCCTCGCTCGAAGGCGTTGAAATGATCAATATAGAAGGGCAGGAATTCGAGGCTTTTTCGACCAGCGGCGGATTAGGCACCATGTGTGAAACCCTCGCGGGGAAAGTGGATACGCTGAATTACAAGACCATGCGCTACCCGGGACATGCCAAACTGATGCGCTTTCTGCTGTACGAACTTGTTCTTAAGAATAAGCGGGAACTGGTTGAGCAGGTGC
>JAKPBL010000565.1 GCA_029778965.1 Bacteroidota bacterium | reverse complement strand
ATGATTTTGCCCGACCGGTCGAGCAGTACAATACCGGGAATGCCTCTGATGCCGTAAGCCTTGGCGGGAGCGCTGTCCCAGAAGGTCAGGTCAGACACCTGCGGCCAGTCAAGCCCGTCTTGCGCGATCGCTTTTATCCAGGCGTCTTTTTTGCTGTCGAGCGATACCCCGAACACAGTAAAACCCTTGTCTTTATACCGGTTGTACACGCGAACCACGTTGGGGTTCTCGCGGCGGCAGGGCACACACCAGGCTGCCCAGAAATCAACCAGGATATATTTCCCGTAATAATCGGAAAGCCGTATCGTTTTCCCGCCGGGATCAGGTAGCACGATATCGGGCGCCTGGCTGCCGATGCCGGTGGCGCGCAGCGTGGCCGGCAGCGCGCGCAGCAGTTTAACATATTGGCTGTTTTCCAGCGAAGGGTCGAGCAGGCCGGTGTACCGCTCGATCTCATCGGGCAGCAGGCTGGGCGAATAATAACGGTATAGCACAAACGCCGATACGATCGACCCCGGCTGTTCCCTGATAAAAGATTCGAGGTTCAGGTCGCGGGCGTTTTTCTGGTAAACCTTGTACCGGTCGGCGGCTTCCGAGCCGCTGATAACAGAACGACGGCCGCCGTCTGACGTGTCATAACGGACAGCAATATCCGACCTGCCCTGTATGAAGAGGAACAAAGTCGACAGTTCGGAAGGGTTGTCTGTGATGCCGTACAGCTCGGGCAGCGGCAGCTCTTTGGAGAAGCTGAATTGCCCTTTTGACACGGTGGTGGAGTCGATGACGAAAAACATCTTGTTTTCGTATCGCTGCAGGTATATCCTGCTGTTGTCTTTGAAGTTGACCGCTTCGCCTTTGATGTGCACGATGTCGCTGTGCTGTGCAAACGTGGCGCTGCCTGTAAGCAGCAGCGCGATCAGTAAACCGATTGTATTACGCATATAACGGGAGTTTTAGCAGATGAATATCAGAGAGACGGTTTCCAGCCTTCGTTCGGCGCCGTGGCTACTTCGCCCGAAGCGCCTTTTTCACCGAAATGGGCTTTGCCGCCAAAACTGTAAGGTTCTTTCTTTACCAGCTCAAGCTGCAACTGCGGCAACGGATACTCAGTAGGCGTACCGCCGATCAGCAGGTTGTTTCTTCGCATGAACGTGAACGGAACAAAAGCGCCGCCGCCATCGTCTATTTCAATCGCGTATTCATAGTGCAGGGCCGAAAGCAGCGCTGCCGGATTAGCCTCCACGGGTGGCAGAAAACCTTTAGCGATACGTGCGGCATTTGCATTGTTCAGTTCTTCGGCGGCCCCCGCATAATCTTCCAGCCGGTACTTCGCTTCCGCTTTCAGCAGGCGGATCTCCTCATATAAAAAATACGGATTGATGGCGCCGGGCGTGTTCAGGGTATTCGCATTGTTATACCAGCGTATCCGGTAATAATTGGTAAACAGGCCCCGCCCGCGCGATTCCAGCATGATGCCGAAACTGGGCGTGTAACCGAAATACTGGTCGAACCGCTTGTCGTCTGACGTGATCGGCGGCAATATGCCCGAAGCAGGATAATAGTTGGGCGTACTGCCGGTATTGTCTGCCAGGTAAGGGATCTTGATATCGGGCGCCAGCCAGCCCGATCCGTCGGTATTTCTTTGCACCAGCAGCGAAACAAGCTGGTTGTAATATCCGCCGGTGACGGTCGGAATGGTGTAGTCGCGGGTAATGCCTTTCGACGCATAGTCGAGCACCCTGTTCCAGTGAGCCGCGCCCAGCGCTTCCGCTTCTGTTTTATCACGGGCCACCGACGAGAGTATGCGGGCCGCCAGAGAATTAGCCAGTTGTATGAACTCGGAACGGCTGATGCCGACACCCGACAGGAAATCGAATTTCAGGTCGGGATGTGCTTCGGCAAGCGCGATGGATTTGTCGATCAGCCTGAGCCCGTTTTCAATCAGCTCTTTGTAAGAATGGGGGAAACTTCTTTCCGAAAGATTGGCCTCATCTACGATCAATCCCTGGTCGAAGATCACGCCGAGATAGCCTTGTGAAACACCTTTGGAAAAATAGGCAGCCACCTCGCAATCGTTCGTTCGGTCGTTGCCCTGGTTGTCGACGATTTTCTTATGCTGTACATCGATTAGGTCAAGCGCAATGGTGGCGTCGAGATTGGCCTGGTAAAAATTATTGTAAAACGTGTTCCAGCTAACCGCGCCGCGGTACGACGCGTTGTTGTTCAGCCGGAGCCGGGGCTCATTGGCGAAATCCCACCACGAAGAATTCCCATTGGTGTTGGTGGTTTGGTCGGCCAGCAGGCTGAAATGCACGCCGGCCGAACTTGTCGTCGTATTGAAAGTGGTTTGTACGCTGCTCGTTACCAGCTTATACCCCAGGTCTTTGATCTGGGCATTGGCTTCGTCGTTGGTAAATGATGAGGGGTCGTCGAAACTGACCTTTTTGCAAGAGGAGGCCAGGGTAAGAACGAGTAGTAGCGAATAAGTTATTTTCTTCATGTCCGGAGATTTAAAAGTTCAGTGTAAGTCTGCCGCTGAAGGTGCGGAATTGGGGATAGGCATAGAAGTCAATGTCCCAGCCTTCGGGCGTTACACCAGTAAAATTGGTCCACGTGTACAGGTTACGTGCGATGAATGAGAGCTTGGCTCCGTTTACAATTCCCGCCAGTTTCCATTGTTTCACCGGTAGCTGGTACGACAGCGACAACTCGCGCAGCGATACATAGCCGCTGTTTTCCATCCAGTAATCGGTGGTCTGCTGCGCATTGAAAACAGCAGTGATGAAAGGCAGCGGCAAACCGGCGGCCACTGCCTGGTCGGTAAATACCGAACGGTATTGATAGGTGAGGTAATTGACGGTTTCATTGTATTTCTGTCCGCCGTGTTTCCAGTCGAGCACCGTGTACAGGCTGAACGGTCCCCAGCTCAGCGTATTGCTGAAACCAACCAGGAAATCAGGCTGTGCATCGCCGATCACTTTCATATTACCCGTTGCGGCATTCTGGTAAAATACCGGCCGCTCCTGGCCGGTGCCTTCCTGGCTTTTCAATACCACGATGCCCAGCTTGTTAACGGTGAAATCTTCCGGCCGCAGGGTACCGTCGCCGGCATTGATGACCGTACCGTTTTTGCCCGTTTCCAGTTGCGAAAGACTGGTTAAGATGCTGTAGCCGTAATAAGAATAGGGACTGATGCCCGCTGCTTTCCGAAAATCGCCCGAAGTAAATTCAGGCACATCGCCGAGTGAAGTGATCCTGCTTCGTACGCGGCTGAACGTAGCGCCGGCATTCCATTTCCATTTTCCTTTGCTGAGCAGGTTGCCGTTTATCTCTACTTCAAAAGAATTGGATTTTACTTCGCCCAGGTTGTCCCATATACCGGCCGTGCCGGTAGTAGGCGGAAAGGCCGGCACGAGAATGAAATCATTCTTGCTGGTAGCAGTGGCATAGTTGGCCTGTATATTGATCCGATTGAACAGCGTGGCGTCGAATCCAAGCTCCAGCTCAGCGGTTACGGCCCTGGTGAGGTCGGTATTGTCTTTCCGCGTATAGCTTACGCCGCCCGAGCTGGTCAGTGATACCCGGCTCTCTTTTGCGCCGAAGGCAGGCAGGCTGCCGGCCTGTCCATAGGCGGCGCGCAGCTTGAGGTCGGTAACATAACCGAGGTCAATATCTTCGGTCAGCCGGTAGGCCACTGATGCACGCGGGAAGAAAGCCGCCGCCGCATTTGACCCGAAACGCGAGCTAAGATCGAAACGGCCGAGCAGGTCGATGAAGAGCTTGTTCCGCCAGGCCGACTTGAGGTTGATGAAATAACCGTAGTTGACCAGTTGGCTCCACGACGATGAAGTGGCGCGGGTAGATGCTTCCGCTACGCCGAGACTTTTTACGGGCGCGCTGAGGTTATAACCCGATGCGCTTATGCCGGTGGTACGCGATTCTTCATATACCGATTTCAGGCTGGCACCAAAATCAAAATCACCGAAACGGTCATTGTAGTTCAATTGCACCTGGCCGTTTTTGGACGACTGGTGCTCGTTTGATACACCATAATAGCCGTTGTTTTTGGTTACATCTGCCGTAAGGGTCTGGAATCCCACCGGGTAGTAATCTTCTGTTTCTCCATACGCATGCTGGAAGGCGCCGTACACTTCGGCCGATACTTTGGGTGAAAAGCGATACCGCAGCCGGCCGCCGATGAGAAAATTATTGATGACATTGGCGTATTCCCGGTAACTGAGCTGGTAAAAGGGGTTTCCCGTATTGAATTTTTGAATATCGAAGCCATAGGGTTTGAAGGCATACCTGCCGTCGTCCTGCTTCTCGGTGAGATCGATAAACGGCTCATACAATAAGGCCGAATACAGTACCGAGCCTGCACCGCTTGCGCTCAGCGAAGCCGAGGGTGTATTTTTATTGAAATACTGAACGGTCACTTCTGCATCCAGTTGCTTATTGGGTTTGAAGCCTACGTTCAGCAGGGCGCTGCGTTTGGTGTCGGGCGAAATGGGTCCCGCGATACCGCCTTTCGACTGGTTCTGGAACGATCCGTACAGGTTATATTTTTCTCCGGCAGTGGCTACCGATACGAAATTGGTATAGTAGGCATTGTTGCTGAGCATATTGTTTACGTTGTCGTAATACTTTGTATAACGGTGCTGGTTAAGCGAAAATCCGTTGCTTTGAAGATCGAGGGTCCTGTTATTACCCGAGCTCAGCACAAAGGAGCCGTCGTCGTTTACCTTGTAAAAATGAAGCTGTGAGGTGGGAGGGGTGTGCTGCACATTGCTGATGCCGTATTCGTTGTCGGCGATGATATTAATTTTGTTAATACCCTTTCCTTTTTTGGTGATCACCTGGATCACACCGCCTTCTCCGCGGGTACCGTACAAAGCCGAGGCGGCGGCGCCTTTTACGATCTCGATCGATTCAATGTCCT
>JAKPBL010000560.1 GCA_029778965.1 Bacteroidota bacterium | reverse complement strand
CCCCCGAATTTAAACACGCGCATGTGGAAAGAATATTTTGAAGGAGGCAAAGGTAAGGGAAGGGTGGGGAAGCGGGGAGTTTTGGTTCACGTGCAGGGGTGCAGTTTTGGTTCTCGTGCAGGGGAGCAGTTTTGGTTCACGCAAAGGCCGCAAAGGAGCAAAGACGCCAAGGATGGCCTTTCTACCCCTCGGGTAGAATTTGCATTCATTGAGATTCTTCCGTTCGTGGGATCTGTGCCCGACCCAAGCGCGCATCTGCGCGTCTTCAAACCGCCCCGTTCGATTTTTTGCTAACCGATGGCCTTGCTCACGTCCCCCAAGTACGTGCTTTGCCGGCATTAGCCGATTGATACCCGACGGGTCGAAAGGCCATCCTTGGCGTCTTTGCTCCTTTGCGGCCTTTGCGTGAACCAAAACTGCTCCCCTGCACGAGAACCAAAACTGCTCCCCTGCACGAGAACCAAAACTCCCCTGCACGAGAACCAAAACTGCACCCTGTGAACCAAGAAAAGCTGTGTCAGAATAACCGATTTTTGACCTGGCACAACCCTTGCGTACCTTCACCCAAAACATACTCTTTGTCACGTTTTATTCTCATCGTCTTTCTCCTGTTTACAGGGCTCGCTGCCTGCAAAACCAAAACGCCCGCGCGCGCCGAAACGCCTACCCGCGCCAAAAACGGGGTGGCGCTCTCGAATATGGAAGCCGATATCGTATCGGAAGTGAACCGGTATCGTCTTTCGAAGGGGCTGCCGGCCCTGCAGGTCAATAGCGCCGTCGCTACCGAAGCGGCGCTGCACAGCCAGAAGATGGCCCGCCGCCAGGTAAGCTTTGGGCATGCGGGATTCGAAGACCGTGTAAAACGCATCAGCACCCGCCTGGGTGCTGTTTCCGCTTCGGGCGAAAATGTGGCGCAGGGCGTGATGACGGCGGCCGATGTGGTCAAGCAATGGCTGGGCAGCAAAGTGCACCGCGACAATATCGAGGGTCGTTTCAACCTGACTGGCGTCGGCATATCGCGCGATACCCGCGGAGCCATTTATTATACCCAGCTTTTCATCCTGAAGCAATAATCGTTTTCGCCGTTCCGGCGCACAGGCTGTTACAGGCTTCCCGGAGTTGATCGTCAAATTATAATTACTTTCGTCGAATGACCAGGGCCCCCATCATCAGCGTACAGGATCTTCGCAAGAAATACGGCCATTTCGAAGCGGTAAAAGGCATCAGCTTCGAGGTATATGCCGGTGAAATATTCGGCCTGCTCGGCCCCAACGGTGCGGGTAAGTCAACCACGCTCGAGATCATGGAAACGCTGCGGGAAAAAACCAGCGGCAAAGTGCAGATCGCGGGGCTGGACCTCGACCAGGACCCTTCGCTGATCAAGCGATTGATTGGCGTGCAATTGCAGGCATCGGGCTACTATCCCGGGCTCAACCTCACCCAGTTGCTGCAATTGTTCGCAGGATTGTACAACCGTACGATCAACCCGGTGGATTTCCTGGATATGGTTGATCTGCGCGACAAAGCGAAAGCGAAGTACAAAGACCTCAGCGGCGGACAAAAACAGCGCTTCTCCATCGCCACCACGCTGATCAACGACCCGCAGATCATCTTTCTCGATGAGCCTACCACCGGGCTCGATCCGCAGGCCCGCCGGAATCTGTGGCGCCTTATTGCCGGTATCAGGGATAAAGGCACCACGGTGATCCTGACCACCCATTATATGGATGAGGCGGAAGTGCTTTGCGACCGCGTGGCCATTATCGACAGTGGCCGTATCATCGCCCTGGCTTCACCCGACCAGTTGATCGATCAGTTGGTCGCTACGGGCTTTGAACGCCCCAAAGAAGTGAAGCGGGCCAACCTTGAAGACGTATTCATTCACCTGACAGGTAAAGCCCTGCCCAAAGAAGACTAAAGCAGTTTCGGTTATGGATCCCCGTTATCCCATCGGTTTGTATGAGCCACAGCCTTTTTCCGCCCAGCAACTGAACGAATGGCTGGATGATATAAAAGCGCTGCCGCAATTGCTTGGCAATGCCATCCTTTCGCTCGATGAAGCGCAGTTGGATACGCCTTACCGCGAAGGCGGGTGGACGGTTAAGCAGTTGGTACACCATATAGCCGACAGCCATATCAATGCCATTGCACGGTTCAAGCTCGGCTTAACGGAAGACAAGCCGGTTATCAAGCCCTATGACGAAAATGCCTGGGTGCAGCTCAATGATGTGCAGGAGTTGCCGGTTGCCGTCAGCCTCACGTTGCTGGAGGCGTTGCATGCGCGCTGGTATTCGGCCCTGAAGACCGTGCCGCACGAAGCCTGGCTGCAACGCGCGGTCGTACATCCTGAACACGGAAAAGAAATGAGCCTCTGGTACCTGCTGGGTATGTATGCCTGGCACGGACGGCACCATGTAGCGCATATAACAAGCTTACGCAATAAAATGAACTGGTAATATATGATGTCTGAACAGCGCCTGAGATGGGATACCTTATCGTCAGAATACATCAGCGATCACATTTATTTCACCGCCCGCAGAGACCGGTGCCGCCGGCAGGATGGCGTGATCGTTGATCCTTATTTTGTGGTGGAGCTGCCTACTTCGGCCACGGCGATGGCGATCACGGCTGAAGGA
>JAKPBL010000539.1 GCA_029778965.1 Bacteroidota bacterium | reverse complement strand
CTATCCTGATTTCTGCGCTTTCGGCCGTGAAACGCATGCGGTATTGTCCCGCCAGCCCTGGGCACAATCTCTCATCGGATTTCATACCGTCAATAATCAGTCGACCGAAGACCTGCTGTGCTGGATCAGGCAGTGGAACAATCTCTCCGGTATAACGCTGGCTACCACGCCGGGGCTGTACAGCCAGGTGCCCGAGGGGCTCAAAAAGCTGAAAGTGCTGGAACGAACGGCGGCCGATGAAAGCAATACGTTTGCATTGACCCTGGCGCCGGCAGGGGTCGCACGTTTTACATCGGGCGATGTATTGGCGGTATATCCTTTAAACGACCAGCACGAGCGATTGTATTCGATTGGCCGGATCGGGAAGCAGATGCGGTTGCTGGTGAAACTGCATCCGCAGGGGTTGGGGTCTCATTACCTGTATAAGCTCAACGCCGGTGACCTGATAAAAGCACGGATTGTTGACAGCAATCATTTTCATTTTCCGGCGAAGGCGCCGGCGGTGATCATGGTAGCCAATGGCACCGGTATTGCGCCTTTTCTGGGCATGCTGGCGCAGAATACGAAAGCCGTGCCCTGCCATTTATACTGCGGTTTCCGGCGGCGAACCAGCCTGGTGATGCAGCACGGGCAGGCGGCGACGGCTGCTATGGAGCACGGGCGGTTACAGGGCTTTGCACTTGCGCTTTCGCAGGAAGGCGACAAGTGTTACGTGATGGACCTGATCAGGCGCGATGCAGCGCAGATCGCCGGCTTATTGCACGAAGGTGCGGTTCTTATGATCTGCGGATCGCTCGCTATGCAGCAAGACGTAGAGAAAGCCGTTCATGAGATTGTTGCGGCCCGGAACGGCCGTGACCTGGCGTATTACCGGGAAAAAGGGCAGGTGATGACAGATTGTTATTAACTGCAGCCTGTCGTCACCCGCCGCGCTGTTATTCTTCTTCTACTGTACTGGCAGCGGCTGCGTTTTTCTTTACCGATTCAATGCCATTGTCGCGTCCGGCGGCGTCTGCATACATCTGGCTGGTGCCTATTACCTGTCCATTGGAAGCTTTAAGGTTGAAATAGGGACGACCGTCTTTGGCGTTTACCCGCTCGTATTTGTTGTCGTCGCCGGCATTTTTCTTCACCGATTCAATGCCATTCAGGCAGGAAGCCTTGCTGTTGTAGGTTTCGCTGGTTAAGATTGTTTGACCGTTGTCTGCTTTGAGGTTGAAGCGGAAGCCGCTGGTGGTAGTGGAAACAACAAATTTTCCCATCATGGTTGATTTAGATGATTAGCAATCGTTTCGATAAATATATTGGAAAATGCGGGATGTTGTATGCGGGGGTTTGGTGATTTCGGTTGCATTTGCGGAATGACTGGTCAGTAATGCCCGTAATCAGCAGCAAGCATCCTATTTTAATACAAAGAACCAAGCAGTGCAGCCAATCTTCCGGCAATCACTTCATTGCCTTTATCTGAGGGGTGCAGGGCGTCGTATGTCATGTCAATGGCTCCTTTCGGGTAGGGATATTCGTCGGTAGCGGGATTAAAGGGAATGTTGTTGGATGCGGGATAGCGGTAGTTTGTATACTTCCCGGTTTTCGGGTCTTTAAGTCGCTTGAATTTTACCGCATGCTCAATGCTAAGCGACGGTTCATGGTATAAATCAAGCACGGGTATGTTTTCATAGTCGCCGATGGACTGAATGGCGGCAGCTACAGCTTCCAGCGTTTGTCCGTTTTTTTCCTTGTAAGATCCCCAGGCATTGTTGGTATAATCAAACAGGTGCACAAAATCCATGCGTTGCAAGGGTGTGATCAAAACTATTTTGGCTTGCGGATTAAGTTGCCTGATTTTACTGATGATTACGCCGAAGGAACTGTTGATGGTTTTATTATCACGACTGTTTTTATAGTCGTCGAGACTGCCGATAGGCCGGCCTTGCCACCAGTCGTTCGTACCCAGGAAAATGCTGTACACATCGGCGGTTTGTACATTTAATTCATCAAACTTTTCGGCGATGCCGCCGGAAGTCCAGCCGTTATGCCCCTGGTTGAAATAAGTGAATGAGGGCAGCTTCTCCGCCACGCGCGTCATATACCCTTTTTTGACACGATTGCCGGTTTCATCGGGGTGTTCGTTGAGGTAAGTGATCGAGTCGCCAATAGCTACCCAGGTGGTTTTTTTGAGAGAAGAAAAACCGAACAGGAGAATGCTTAAAACGGTGAGGAGAACTACACGCATGAGGATGGTTTGGCCTAAACTACGACAAAATACCAGTCACCAGTCAGCCTGCCGGGGTGGTTTAGGCTGTACGCTGCAGCCAGCTCCACGCTTTTGATATCGGTTCCGATAAATTTATCTGGTCAGTCAAGGTGACCATTGGCGGCAGGGACGGAGCGCCGGCGTATGATTCGGGGCAGGTTTATACGGCCGATATGTATGGTATTTCGTCTTTCAATGCCGCTAATGGCGAGCTGAACTGGTTGTATCGATACTATGACGGCCCTAAATTTAATGACTACCTCTACGCTTTTCATAAAGCCACGGGCACCGTTCGATGGAAGAAACTGCTCCTGAAAGGGAATGCATATTCGGGCAGGGATAGCCTGTCGCAACCTGCGATACTGAATGACAGAATTCTTGTTGCAAGCAGAAAGTGGTTGGAATGTATTGACAGAACCAACGTTTTTAACTGCCGGTCTTTGGTCATTGTATCCATGCTAACTACCTGTAGCCGGCTATTCTTTAATCGCCTCTACCGCTTCAGCAGCTTAATGGCTTTCAGGACTTTGCCTGTCTGCCCGTCGTAGATATTGAGGATATACACCCCCGCTGGCAACGCAATTATATTTACCTGAGCCTGGCTGGCTTTTTCCACTTTCGCCGATAACAGTGTATGTCCATGCAGTGAATTCACTTTAAGCATGTAGCGCCTGTTGTTATCGAGGTGCCTGATTTGTACCGTACTACCCACCGGGTTGGGATAGGCCGTGATATCCTGGTAGCCGGTTGGACTGTCTCCATTCTCTTTTTTGCGATGGATGGTTACAAGCACGCTGGCATAAGCCTCGCGCATGTCGGAGCAGGCCGCATCCGTACTCATTTTAACATATATAGGGCTGGTGCCTTCGGACGCCCAGTTCATATTGACAGCGAGTGTTGAATCGGCGCCGGTATTGCCTATAATATGCGTGAATTGCCGGTCGGTTGCAAATGTAAATGAGGCCTTTCCTTCGCCTTGCAAACGGTGTGCTTCGATGACCGCAGGCAGATCGGCTTCTTCAAAAATGATATGGTCACTGTCAAAACCGACCACGGGATCGATGCTTGCCTGCACTGAAAAAGCAAAACTGGTTTTAGTTGTGTCTGTGCCGTCTGTAAAATAAGCGGTCACCTGGTGAGTGCCTGGCGCCAGATCACCCGGTATCACCGAAAACATATTTCCGGAAAGTACAAGAGAGGTGCCGTCGAGCATAACATGTACATCAGGTACGCGGCCATTGACTGGGATATTTCCGATGCTGCCCTTTACTTCACCCGCAGACGCGCAATAAGAGGTGGCCAGGCTCCGGATAAGCGGCGTGGGCAGCATGTCGGCACTGACGCGTGTAAGCGTGGTATTGGTATGCACCGGGAGGTTGTAGTCAAAATATATCGATGCCTTGTTAGGAATTACATCGCCGGTTTGCAGGGTTTGCAGCGGTGAGAGCGAAAAGATTATGTAACCGTGACTGCCCGGTTCATTGCGTTTGTCATCGGGCAGATTGATATCATCAAAAGTCCATTCAATAATTCCTTTGTCGGTTATACTATACCGATAGTTATGGCTCGCCGCCACCATGCGGAAGCTGGCGGCATCCAGGTAGTCGTGTAGGGTGTCGCGGATCACTACCCGGAAAGCAGTGTCATTACCGATGTTTTGAAAATTGATCCGGTACAATAACCTGGTCTT
>JAKPBL010000517.1 GCA_029778965.1 Bacteroidota bacterium | reverse complement strand
GTCGATCTCCTTCGCCATACCGAGTATTACGCCGCTGGTGATATTGGTTTCCGTATCATAGCCCACCAGCGGGAAATTCCAGTCTTCTTCCACCAGTGGCAGCTTTGCCGTATAATCGCGCAGGCTCCGGAAGCGGATGTCCATACCCGGGGAAATACCGCCCCCCAGGAACTCGTGCCGGTAGCTGATGAAATTATAGGTGATACAGGTGCCGAGGGCGATGGCCAGGTTGTTTTTTCCGGGGAAAAGGCTGACTGCCGCCGCACAGATGGCCAGGCGATCGGCCCCGATGGTAGAAGGTTTGCCTACTGGTGTAGTAAACGGCAGCTTGGAACTGCTGTTCAGCAGGTGGAAACGGGTATGCGCCGCCAGTAAGGCTTCCACCGCGGGCGAATGATCAATTACGGAGGAAAGTATGCTGTAATCGGGCTTCAGCCGTGCGATTACCGCCTGCAGCGCTTCTTCCCCTTCGTGCAGCACGCCTTGTTCTGCCAGCTTATCACCGGTGAAAAAAGCGTATTTCTGTCGTGTATTACCAAAATCCAGGCACAATGTGCTACCCATAATCAGCTATCTAGGTCGAGTGAAGATAGGTTTTTAAAATGGCCGTTCAGCTTCACCCTTTCTTTGAGCGTTTCGACCGATTTCAGCACGGGCAATACTTTCACCAGGTGTCTTTTCAGGTATTCCTGCCGCTGTTCTTCGCGCAGCAGCCCCAGCAGTTCATATTCCTCTTCAATGGTCATGCCTGCGTGGTGCGCTACATCGTAACTAAGCAGCAATTCATCCGGTGCATTGAATTCTTTCCTGATATCGAGCAGGCGGTGCATTTCGCGAATGCCGTCTAACACCCATTTCATCAGCGCGCGAACTCCCTGCCCCCGGCTGTTGTCGGGATAGGTCACGATGGCGCCACCGTACAATTTATCGGGTATCTCCTTAACGGTCTCGAGCACACGAAAAATATCGCCGCCTTTTGTTTTGATGTCCAGCTCGCCATTTTCGTATTCGCGGGTGATCTCAACTACGGTCACCAGGGTACCCAACTCGCCGAGTTGCCGGTTGATGACCGTGGGAATGCCAAAAGGCTTTTTTGCTTCAACACATTCACGGATCAGTTGCTTGTAACGCGGTTCGAAAATATGCAGGTTAAGGTCTTCGCCGGGATACACAACGATGCCCAGCGGAAATATGGGAATAAAATTTGTCATTTGTGCACGTATAATTCACTGGACCGGCGCTTTCATTCGCCGGCTGTTCAATCCATCTCACAACCGATCGGCGCACCGGGCGGCATTTCTGCATGTTGCGTGGGCATGGCTTTGTCGGGTGCGGCCATGCGGTCCAGCAGCAGGGCGTAATGTGCCAGCAGCCGCTGATCTGTGGTCACCTTCTGTTGGGCTTCCACCCACGATTTCAGCTTCTTTACAGTAAGCACACCGCTTGCGCGGGCTGCCGTATTGCATTTTCCATCCACCGACCAATGCAGCAGATAGGTAAGCAGAACCTGCTCGGTCTGCAATTGCACCAGGCCTTCCATGCCGGTTTTACGTTTTGCCTTGAAAGTAGCATGGATAAGCTTGTCGGCCATTTCGGCGGACGACAAACCACCGGTAGCCGCCTGCTCTTCGAGACGGCTGAGCCGCTCGGGATGGAAGAGAAAAGAAAACGGGAAATCGGCCGCGGCTTCTGCCGGACTCAATGCATCGAACGGCAGTCCCGTTCTTTTTTTGAAGAGCTCGCGCGAAAAATCGTAGGCGGCAGGGCGCGGCGGGATCAATGCCGTTATTTTTTCAGGTAAAGTAAGAAACGCAGGGTCGATGCATTGTATCACCGCGTCCAGCGCACGCAACTGGTCGGTCTTGCTAACGGCTATGGGTAGCGGCTGGTTGTCGCCTTTTACCGAATACCGGTAACTAACACCACCGATAAGTTTAGTTACTGCTTCGAGCTGGTAGCGGTGATAAAAATAAACCGGCACCAGTGCGTCTTCCAGGAATGCCAGCGGCTCACCCGGACGAATGCTGTTTTCTCCGAACTGTTGCAGCGCGCGGGCCCTGATCTTCAGCATGGGGCCCAGTTCGGTAACAACATCTTTGCCATTGTCCCACAAATGTGTTTGCGGATGAGCCCCGCCTGCGGGACGCGCATCGCGGTCAGACAGGAATAAGAGATTCTTCGCAATACCATCGCGGATGGTTTTGTCGAGCCAGGCAGCCTCGTCGGCGCCTGGCGGCAGGTCGTTGTATCCCCAGTTGATCGCCAGCTTATCCCAGTCGCCGATCTTGTCGTCGTACGCATTGGCAAGACTGATATTTCCATCGGCGCCAAGCGTTGCCTGCGGCTGGGGGTAATCCATCACACTGACATTGCCATAGGCGCTGGCGATATAGTTGTGCGCCAGGCCGAGCGTATGCCCTACTTCATGCGCGGCCAACTGGCGCAGCCGGGCAAGTGCCATTTGCAGCATGGGATCGCTGGCTGGCAGGTCTTTGGCAAAAGGCGACAACAGCCCCTGGGCGATCAGGTAGTCCTGCCGTACACGCAACGAGCCGAGGGTCACATTACCTTTAATGATCTCGCCGGTGCGCGGGTCTGATACGGAAGCACCGAAGCTCCAGCCGCGGGTGCTGCGATGCACCCAGTTGATCATGTTATAACGAATGTCCATAGGGTCTGCGCTGTCGGGCAGCACTTCCACCCGGAAAGCATCTTTGTAGCCCGCGGCGGTGAAGGCCTGGTTCCACCAGCGCGCACCATCGAGCAGGGCCGAACGGATGGGCTCGGGGGTTCCGTTATCGAGGTAATACACAATGGGCTTTACCGGTTCGCTCATCGCGGCGGTGGGGTCTTTCTTTTTAAGACGGTGCCGGCTGATAAAAAACTTCTCGATGGGCGATGATACCGGTGTGCTGTAGTCGTAATACGAAATACCGAAATAACCGGCGCGGGGATCCAGTACCCGGGGCTTATAGTCGTTGTCGGGCAATTGCACCAGCGAGTGATGCATGCGCAGGGTGATGGCATCCGGCGAAGCCGAAACTGCCGACACATAGCCCCCCACGCCGCCCTCGTTATTGACCAGGGTGATGCTGGCTTCCATTTCGGTGTTGAAAGGGAAGTTTTTAGTGGTGGGGAAGTAAATGGCCGAGCGCGACTTATCTACCGTGAAATTGCCCTGCTTCATGTTGCGTATGCGGTTGGCTGCTTTCATGGCATCGCGCAACAAAAAGTCGCCCAGGTCAACGAGATAACGGTCACCCGTAACCGCTTCTGCCGTAAAGCCCCAAAGCACCGATGCGGCAAACGACTGCTCTACCGCGCGTTTTTCAGCGGCGCTGCCTGTTGCACGGAAATTATAATTGGGCTGGAAAAGCATGATCTTGCGACCGGTGCGCTGGAATTTCACCACAAATTCTCCGCCGATGATGCCCCGGTCGAGCCCTATATCATTGGATCCGAGCCCTGCAGGCAGGGTGGTGACATACAATATTTCCTGGTCGAACTTGTTGATTTCCATCCACAATTTGCCCTGCTGATCGTCGCGGTAAAGCGGAAAATAGCCATCGAGGCGGGTAAGCCCTTTGGTCTTTTCTTCAATGGTCGGGAGGGACTGCGCAAAAACAAAAACAGGCGCTATCAGCAGCAGCCAGGAAAGAATAACACGCATGATGAAGCCGGATTTTACCGGAAGATACAACTCTATCGCATATACGAAACTACAGTATGTCCCTGTTGGCGCGGTACCAGCGGAAGCCGATAATGCCTATAATAAGCAACGGTGTGGCTGCGAGGTAAACGATACCTGCATTCAACGCTTTGGCAGGTTTTTCACCCAACTGTTGCGCAGTTTTGGTACAGATGGAGCATTGTGCAGAGGCGTCGGCCGCCGCCAGCAGCCCTGCTGCAAATAAGGCAGTGAAAAAAAGTTTCCTGATTTTCATGCTACAAATTTAGTCATAGATTAAGTAACCCGCAGGGAAAATATTTGTTGCTGGCCGCGCATAGCAGGCAATCATAAACAGATGACGCAGACTGATAATGTGCAACATGAACAGATACAAGAGTATAACAACCTGTTAATATAACTAATTAATTAGTTATTAAACTATGTTTTTAGTTATGTTTGTCGCATGCATCTATTCCGAATACTTTTATCTGCCGCTGTGCTGCTTTCTTACGGCTACGGTCAAACCATTCAGGGTCTTGTACAGGGAGAGCAACAGCAGGCGTTGGAAAACGCTACGGTTGAACTGTGGAAAGACAGTGTATGGCTGGCTGCCGCTCATACCGATCAAAATGGATATTTCAAGTTCCGGTACCCATTCTCCATTGTCGCATCGTACCAATTGCGTGTAACACGGATAGGATATGGCGTTGGTGAGATTCCATTCTTATACACCGACTCTCTGCCGTTTTTCCGGGTAACATTGGCGCCCCTATCGCAAAACCTGGCTGCGGTAACCGTGGCGGCCCGGCCCAGCCTGCTGCACCGCAAAGCCGACCGATATACTATCCAGGTGGAGAACGGACCGCTGGCAAATGGGTTGTCGGCCACCGAGTTATTGCAACGATCACCTGGCGTGTGGGTCGATAACCAGGGATTGGTACGGATCAGGGGCACACAGACCGTAACCATCATGGTCAATGATGTCGTCCAGAAATTGTCTGATGAAGAGCTGGCTGATTTCCTGCGTTCGCTGAAATCGGAAGACATCAGTCGCATTGAGATCATCCCCGTGCCGCCGGCAGAATTTGAGGCAGAAGGCACGGGTGGCATCATTCATATCATCCTGAAGAAAAAGAAAACCACTGGCTGGAACAGCAGCCTGAATACGCAGTACTGGCAGCAGGCCAATAAGCCTTATTATACAGCCGGGGCCACGCTGAACCAGCAGTTTCGCAGCCTGTTCCTTTCAGGCAGCTATACTTATACCCGCGACCTTCACCTAATAACAGAAAAAACGACGATCGGTTCCGGGTATCGGTCCGTGTACGACAACCATACCGTACGGGATGAAAAAATCGGCCGGCAGCAATTCCGTTTTGTCGCCGCCTATGATATCAACCCGAAGCAGTCCATCAATTTGCAGGGCCTGTATTCACATACCGCTTTCCGCCAGGATTTTTACGGAGAGGAGTTGTATTACAGCAACCCACCGTCTAACGGTCAGGCGCACACGTTCAAAAGCCGCGTATTCGGTATTACCGGCGGTACGCTGAATTATGCCTGGAAAATGGATACCGCCGGCAGCACGCTAAAAATAATTGCCGACTATTCCCTGCAACAAAAAACGGAGGATAGCCGGTTTACCCGCACCAACAGCGACCCCGCCAGGGAGGGTGATTGGCGTACGGCGGTTCCGGCCGACACCCGTACATTCACCCTTCAGTCTGACCTGCTTAAACAGTTCCGAAAAAAAACGGTGTTGACGGCAGGCGTCAAATACGCATCGGTCTATCGCAGCAACCCGTTACGCACCGACGACTTCATCGATTCTTCCTGGGTGTTCAACCCGGCGCAAAGCAATCATTTTGTATATCGTGAAAAGGTACTGATGGCCTATTCGCTGGGAGAGCGAACCATACGGAACACGATCATTAAAGCTGGCATACGGGCAGAAGAAACCATCGTCGCGGGTAAGCTGATCAACGATTCCACGCAATTTGACCGAAGCTATTTCGGGTTATTCCCTTCACTATCCATCGCACATACCATGAACGCCGATAAAGGCCGGGTGATCACGGCCAGTTATGCACGCCGGCTTACCCGCCCGGGCGTCTCCCACCTGAACCCGGCACGCATCCAGAACAGCAGTTATATTTCCTTGCAGGGCAATCCCGCGCTCCGGCCCGAATACAGCCAGTATGTTTCCGTGGCCTGGCAATTCCTGCACGATCAAACAATCGAAGCCTATTGCACGCTCACTACCAACGCATTTGCTGTTTCTGCCAATACGCATACCGGCAATGCCATTGACTACATCTTCGAAAATATAGGTTCATCCAGTGAATACGGACTTCAATACAGCAGTATCCTGGCGGTACGGAAATGGTGGACCATCAACACCAATATATACGGTTATTACCAACGTTATCGTTTCAATGAAAAGCCATACCGGCAAACTTCCTTTTACCTACAACTACTGCATACGCTGACGTTTGGCAACAAGGGCGATATCGATTTTACGGCTTATTACCAGTCGCCTTTTATATATACAAACCTGTACACCTACGGAAATTTCAGCATGGACCTGGGTTACGCGAAAAAGCTTTTCAAGGCGAAGCTGAAAATGCGGGTTTCATTTACCGACCTGCTGAACAGTTCCCGTGAAAAAGAATGGACTGACGACAAAGAATCTACCATCGCCTTCTATCGTAAACGCGCCAGCAGAACCGCCCGGATTTCGCTCAGCTACCAGTTCGGCGGAGGTAAAAAATTACAACTGAAAAATGTTGAAAATAGCGGTATAGAAGAGTAGGGAAAAGTCGATAATTGATTATATTTACCATGAAAATCGAATATATAATATTCGATTTTCATGGTAAAATGAACATAGAAAGATCTATTTTAGCTGATTTTCAAGAAATTATGAAAATTTTCCCTGCAGCGGGCCTTATCGGGCCTCGCCAGGTGGGAAAAACGACCGTTGCCAAACAGGTGGCCGAGGCCGAAGACCACCTGTACCTCGACCTGGAAAATGCAGGCGAACGGGACAAGCTGAAAGACCCGGTTTTCTTCCTGTCGCAATTCGCCGATCGGTGCGTGATACTGGATGAGGTACAATTCATGCCTGAATTATTTCCCGCATTGCGCGGCATCATAGACGCAGACAGAAGGCCGGGACGGTTTATTGTACTCGGTTCTGCATCGCCGGATATCATACGCAACAGCGCAGAGACCCTGGCCGGCCGCATTGGCTATTTACAACTGACGCCTTTTACCCTGCGGGAAGTGGACGACTTGCAGCAGCTATGGCTGCGAGGCGGCTTCCCGCTGTCGTACCTGGCCGCTACAGACAAGGCCAGCGCAACATGGCGACGTCATTTTATCACTACTTATATTCAAAGAGATCTTGGCCTGCTGGGACTTCAGACCGATGTGCAGATCATGGATCGCTTTTGGCATATGCTGGCAACGGCCCAGGGAAACCTGCTCAATGCAGAAAGCTTTGCCCGGTCGCTAAACGTAAGCAGGCCTACGATCACCCGCTACCTCGATTTCCTGGAAGGCGCTTTTATGGTTCGCGCCTTGCGGCCCTGGTTTATAAATACGAATAAACGATTGGTAAAATCACCCAAGATATATATCCGCGACAGCGGCATATTACACAGCCTGCTGGGCCTCCACACCTATGAGGCGCTGCTGAATCACGTGCAGATGGGTGCTTCCTGGGAAGGGTTTGTAATAGAGCAGATCATCAATAACCTGGGCGACGATATCCAGCCCTGGTTTTACCGCACCCAACAGGGCGCGGAATGTGATCTGTTGCTGGAAAAGAACGGTAAGGTAATTGCCATCATCGAAATCAAGCATGGCGTAGCACCGAGGCCAGGCAAAGGATTCAGGATATGCATGGAAGATACGAAAGCGGCACATGGGTATATCATCGGCAATGGAGAAGAACCCTATGAAGCGGAAGAAAGAATAACAATAACCAACCTGCCTGCCTTTCTGCAAAATCCTTTGTTACAATAGCTTCTTACCTGGCCGTTGCGGCGGCATACACTGCACTGAACTTGAAAAAAACCTTCTCCGTATTGCTGATCTGCGCTGAAATGTTGTACGCTCCGTTTTCCTCCTTTATCCGTTTGATCTCCATCGCCGTCTGTGCATTCACACGGGGATCGATAAACTGTAAAAACTTGATACTGGCCGACGACACCAGTTGCATACGGCGGCCCAACGCGGCTTCCATTACCTCCTGCACCATTTGGATCATGCATACACCCGGCACCACCGGCTGCCCGGGGAAATGGCCGCCGAAAATGGCATGATCCGTCTGCCAGTGCAATTGCGCCGTCCAGCGGTCTTCCGCTGCATGCAGGTCAGTTACCGTGCAAAAATCTCCCGTTAGTATCATCTTGCAATTTTAGTCAATCGGATGTTGAACCGGAAATTATGGTGCTGGATAAATGCGGAATCGGGCACCCGCTGCGCATCCAGCCACCAGTGAATCTCTGCGAGGGGACGTTTGGGCGCGCCCAGTTCAGCCCGTTTCAACACCCGGCAGGTGGAATCTACAATATACCAGTTGGTCTTTTCTCCCTGCGGATAGCCGTAATACAACTCCCCGTTACGGCGGCGCACCAGCGGCATTGCTGTCCCGTCTGGCCTGCTATCCAACGAACTGTTTTCAAACAGGAACAAGGCAAAGTCGTTGCGCAACGATTCAATCACCAGCTTCCTATCCATCTTTTCTATAATGGAGATGACTTCAAAACCCTTTTCACCGCCGAAAGCAAAATCAAAAAAACTGACTCCCGTGGGCGAAGTGAATACCACCCGGCGGGTGAGATCGGGCATCGTCTTTACCAGCAATAAGCCGCCGAGCGATTGCTTCTGCACTTCCACTTCGGCGCGAAACAGAACATTGGTATAATCGGGCTTCAGCGCCTCCAGGCAATTTACCGGTGCAGTGGCCTCCTGCATGCCCTTATAGGCATTGCTGCATGCAGCAAGCAGCGTCAGCATACCGGTTATAAAAAAGAGCCTTTTCATTTCGCCGTGAATAATGCATCGGGGATATTGGCATTGATCTCTTTCTGGCTGAAAATGATCAGGGTATTATCCCCGCCTTTCTCCACCATGTTGATCTTTGCCACGGTATAGTCTTTTTTGTCGAGATAGATCTGGATACTGCTGAACAGGTCTTTCAGTTCTTTGGTCTGCGGAGTGAGCTGTAAAAGATAATTGACGGCACTTTCGAAAACGGCCGACTGAAAATCGCCGTTCGTCAGCGCGCGGCCGCTCACGCAATCCACCGTCAGTTGATTGATCTTCTGGAAAAGCTTGTTCGACTTTACTGAAATAGTATTGGTCTTCCTGCCTTCTTTAATGGTCACATAATTTCCATTGATCAGCAACAGGTAGTCAAACGGCTGCCGGTATTCCATCCTCACCTTATTCTCTTTCTTGAAGCTGAACTTGCCGGCTGATTTTATCTTCTCCGACAACAGGCTCAAATTCTTTTCCTGCACGAAATCGGCGCGAAAACTATTTATGCCGGCCGAGGCATTGGCAAAAGCAGCTTTAAAGGCCGCGGCGTCTTTCACCTCGGTAAATCCCTTTTCCTGCGCCGCCGACACCAACCCCGCCAGGCAAAAACAAAACGATACAATTATTTTACGCATACGCTTTTTCATTGATGAGCTCGTCCAGCCGCACGAAATCATACCCCAAATTTCTGGCCGATTCGATAAAATGAGGCAGGATATCTACCGTCAGTGGCATGGTATCGTGAAACAATACAATCGCCCCGGGTTTCAATGAACCCAGCACATTGGCCAGCAGTTTCTCTCCGTTTTGCGCCACGGTATCGAGCGAGCGGACATTCCAGCCGATGGCTTTCATGCCGGTCTGCCGCACGGCGCGGGCAATATTCGGGTTGGTGACGCCGAAAGGCGGCCGAAAAAACAGGTGCCTTCTGCCTGTTATTTTTTCGAGCATGTCGTTTACCCGTGTCAGCTCCTCTTTCACTGTTGCCGTGCCGGAAAACCCAAAAGCGGTACGGTGGCTATAGCTGTGGTTACCAATGATATGCCCCTCGCGGTCGGCGCGCTGCAATAAGGCAGCCTGCGCTTCCAGTTTGTGCCCGATACAGAAAAAGGCGGCAGGCACCTTTTCGGTCGCGAGTATATCCAGCACCTGCGCGGTGGTAACGGGATCGGGGCCGTCGTCAAAACTGAGCGCGATCTTTTTCTCAGCAGTATTGCCGCTGCATATCACCGGCATATAGAACTGTGAATCGATGCGATAGCTTCCCCAGGCTAACAGTATTGTATAACCGATAACCAGCAAAACGATATTCGGCCACTGCCAGCCGCCGGCAATGCCCAGCGCCAGCAATGCGGCCACCGCAATGGTTATGGTCTTAAAGTTCAGCATGCTTCCAGGCGGATAATGGCCAACTGGCCGTTTTCATCAGTGGCCGGTAACCAAACCCTGCTGACGGTCGCCGGAAACACAAATCCTTCCGGCTTTACCGGCACACCCGACAAAAGGGCGGCCGCGAGCCAGCAGGCAAACCCGACGGAGGTGGGGTATTGACCTATATAACGGGTATAGTTAACCGAAGATATGCCGGCCGGCGCCGGATCGTCTGAAGCCGACAGCAGCAAATCGGGTCTTTCACCGGTGCGTTCCATTATGCTTTGCAAGGCATCGGCTACAGCACCCGGGCGGCCGGATGCCAGCCACTCCACAGCACTGACTCTGGCCAGGCTGCCGGCTGTTTTTTCCGCGCCAAGCACAAAACAGGCGGCGCCTTCACCCGGCGGTAAGGTTTTGTAAACGCCAAAGCGACGCAGCACGGCTTCACTGTAATTCGTGCATTCGTCGGCCGCGCCTGCCAGCACCCGCCGGGCGGGATTTTCCTGCAACAGCAGCAGCGCATCGAGCAGGGCAGATTGAAAAGAGAGGTTGCGCTGCACATAGGTATTGTTATACGCATGGCATTTCAACAGCAGGGCGATCTGTGCGGCCACGGTATTATGGGTCGATTGAATAAAGGCGGTCGGCGTGAGCATCTCCTCCTGGTTCTCGACCATTTTTTTCAGGAATGAGCCGGTATCGTCCAAACAGCCGTAAGCGGTGCCCATCAGGATGGCGTCGGGCATGGCCAGTTCCGCATCCTGCAAGGCAGCCATGGCGGTAGCAACACCCATCCGGATGATCCGGCTCATGCGGCGGATCAGCTTGGGGTCAACCAGCTTTGTATAGTCGGGCTCCACCAGGGGCAGGCGCTCTTTCGACGCACTGATGTTTTTCAGTGTCAAAGCGCCCTTGTTGAAGCTGGCCTGGGCCGATATGCAAGATGCCGCCTGTATATACATCAGCTTACCGAAAAAATTAATGAGGAACAATTGCCGCCGAATCCAAATGAATTCGACAATATATTTTTGAGCGAAACGCCTTCTTCAAAACTGCTCACCATCACACCCGGCTCTTCTATAACGGGCTGGGTTATGCGCAGTCCGGGGTACAGGCATTGCCGTTCCAGGCTCGCCACCGAATAGGCCGCTTCTATGCCGCCGCAAGCTGCCAGGGTATGGCCGGTAAACCCCTTGGTAGTACTCAACCGGGGCAGGCCCTCCGTAAACAGCCGGCGGATGGCGGTGCTTTCGGAAGCGTCGTTGTTCTGGGTGCCGGTACCGTGCAGGTTGATGTACTGGATATCGGCCGGCTGCAATCCGCTTATCGCCAGCGCGTCTTTCATCGCAAGATAAGAGCCGGCCCCATCGGGCGAAGAGGCTGTCTGGTGGTGGGCGTCGTTCGCATTGGCATAACCGGTCACCCGCACTTTGGCGCTTAATCCGTATTGCTCTTTTACGGTATCGCTTACCAGCAAGAGATAACCCGCGCCTTCACCGAGATTGAGTCCGCGGCGCTGCCGGTCAAAGGGCTGACAGGGTTCATGGTCCAGTATCATCAGCGTGTTGAATCCATTGAGGGTGAAGCGCGACAGGGCATCGGCGCCGCCTGCCAGCGCCACATCCAATATACCGGCTTTGATCATCCTGGCGCCGAGCATAATGGCATTGGCGGCCGAAGAGCAGGCCGTGCTGATGGTGGTGGTATAGGTCCAGTTTCCGGGGTTAAGTGCATTCGCGATATGATTGGTGACGGCGCCGCACTCGTGCTGTCTTACCTGGCGCAAGGATCCGCCGGTAGCGGGGTTTTGTATAAACGCCGGAAAGAAATCTTCCGTCAAATCCATACCACCTACAGAAGTCGCTGAGATAAAACCGCAACGTAACCTATCCCCCGCCATATCCGGCAGGCTAAGCCCCGCTGCATCCACGGCCTCTTTAGCGGCCAGGAAGCCGAGCATGGCCGTGCGGCTGATGCTGTTTTTCGGATAGGAATGCCACCCGCATTTCTCCTGCAATTCCTCGTTGCTCAGCGCGATCTCCCCCGAGGGAAAATCGGCCTGGTGAACGGTCGGCAGGCGGCGGATGGCGCCGATACCCGTGCGGCCCGCCGCCAGCGACGACAGGTTCTGTGCCAGGTTCATGCCAATGGCGGAGATCACACCGGTTCCGGCAATATGCACCTTATTGCCCATGAGCGAGGATATAATCGGCCATGGTGCCCACGCTTCTGAACACTTTCGGGCCTTCTTCTGCGTTTGCCAGCTTGATCTTATAATGCTGTTGCAACAGCACGATCAGCTCGAGGGCATCGATAGAATCCAGCCCCAGGCCTTCGCCGAATAAAGGATCGTCGGTTTTAATATCGGCCGGCGTAACCGCCTGCAGGTTCAGTTGTTCAATGATCTGCCCCTTCAATTGTTCTATCAGCTCATCCCTGTTCATGGTCAAAATATTGTTGAATGTTTTCTTTATTAAAGGTTTCCCCCTCTTCGCCGGCGGTCACCGCAAACATAGTGGCCGACAACGACTCGCCAAAAGCGTCGAGCCACCCGCAGAGGCAAAGACCTGTATGGCCTTCGGCAAA
The DNA here is from genome assembly GCA_029778965.1 of Bacteroidota bacterium. GTDB lineage: Bacteria > Bacteroidota > Bacteroidia > Chitinophagales > Chitinophagaceae > Flavihumibacter. The sequence continues at coordinate 1,218 of JAKPBL010000517.1, read as the reverse complement.
CAGCGAATGTACATAGGCTTCCAGCATGCCCGCATCGGGTTTTTCGCAAAGCAGCATGGCCTGTTCGCCTTTGCAGTCAAATTTAATGCTGATTTCGCCGATCACAATATTGGGAAGGGTGTAAACAAAGGTCGCGGGACTCGGAATATCGTCTAATTGCGCCACAAAACGCAGGTCGGTGTCGAGGCAGCCGTGGGCGCTCTGCAAAACAATGGCCTTCCCGAAGGGATCGGTGGCGCCCTGGTCGACAGACCGCAACAATAATTCGGCAGCCAGCAGACCCAGTTGCGACAGCTTATCCATCTTGTACCATTTGGGATAGGCCGGCTGCACCTGACGGTAGAGGGCTTGCAGGAAGTTCGCGGCGGACAGCCCCGCTTCCAACGCCATTTCTTCCCGGCCCAGTAGAACCCGGCCCTTGCTGATACAGCAGACAGATATAATTTGTAACGGCTTCAAATCAGTCTTCTCCCAGCATCTTTTTCATATCGAGTATCCGGGCCAGCTTATACACTTCATAGGCAGGCCGCTTCACAAAAGGATTCTCTTTGTCCCACACATAGCCCGCCAGCACCGAGCAGATCTTGGCCTTGATATCGGGCTGCTGCTTTTTGGCAAAGAAGATCTTATCGAGCGTACCATCGTACCAGGCGTTCACGTAGGTGCGGAAGGTTTCTACGCCCTGCATCATAATCTCCGTGTATTCTTTTTCCCAGTCTATCCCTTCTTCGCCCTTTAGCTTGCGGATCACCAGGTGCGAAGCCAACTGGCTCGAAACCGAGGCCAGGGTAACACCCGATGAAAATACGGGGTCGAGAAATTCGGTTACGTTGCCGGTAAGCACGAATCCGTCGCCGTAAAACTTGTCGGTGGTCGACGACCAGGCTTCGAGCCGGCGCACTTCGAACATTTTTTCGGCGCCGGTGAAGCGCGTTTTTATATAGGGCTCATCGGCGATGAGCTGGTTGAATACTTCTTCGTCGGTGCCGCTGTATTCTGCGAAAAACTCCTTAGGCCCTACAAACCCCACCGAGGTGGTGCCGGTGGAAAAAGGTATGATCCATATCCAGACACCGGGCTTATGGGTAACAATGGTGATGCGGTCGGGCTCGTGGGCTTCCTGCCGGCGTTCATCGCGCATGTGGCAGAGAAGCGCTCTCCGTACAGGCAGGCTCGACGGGCGGTCGAGGTTGAACAGGCGGGGGATGACGCGTCCGT
>JAKPBL010000480.1 GCA_029778965.1 Bacteroidota bacterium | reverse complement strand
ATAAAGCTTCGATCTCAACAGTGATATTTTCGGGAAGCGAGCCCATGCCCACGGCGCTGCGAACGCCTATGCCCCGCTCCTCGCCCCATACGGCGGCGAAGAGTTCACTGCAGCCATTGATCACGTAGGGATGTGCGCCGAAATCGGCCGAGCAGTTGACCATACCCAGTACTTTTACCACACGTCCTATTTTATCGAGGCTTCCCAACTGCTGTTTGATGGTCGACAGAATGGTGAGCCCCACCTGTTGCGCGGCGAGCTTGCCATCTTCCTTACTAACGGTGTCGCCTACCCGACCATACAGCAGGGTGCCGTCGGCAGTTACGGGACCATGCCCCGACACATACACCTGCTCACCCAGCACCAGCAAAGGTTTGTACACTCCTTTGGGAGCGGGTGCGGGCGGCAATACCAGGCCCAGGGCGGCGAATCTTTCATCTGCGGTCATAACGAATGGTTGGATGAGCCGACAAGATACTGATTCTGTACTTGCGAATGGCCGGAGCTATTGTGTCAAAGTACTTCCTTCCCGTATTTCGTCGCTGGCTTTGGTAACCAGTTGGTCGCCGGCGTGCAGGTCGCCATATATCTCGATCCGGCCTTCGCCGGCACGACCTTTCTTAATGGGTACTCTCCGGGCCTGCCCGTTTTCCGCGCGGATCACATAGTTGCCTTCGGCGTTTACCAGCAGGGCTGTTTCCGGAATAACAAACAGGCTGTCGGTAGCGGGCAGCGGCATCTCCACTTCGGCCACCATGCCCGGCAGTAATTTTTTATTGCTGTTGTCGACGTCCATTTCCACCCGTTGCGAGCGCAGCCGGCTGTCGATGGCGCCCGCAAGTCGCACCACCCTGCCTTTGAATGTTTGTCCCGGCAGCGCGTTGACATGGAACGACAGCTCATTGCCCGTTTTCAGCAGGGGCGTATAGGCTTCGGGCACCGCAATGGCCAGGCGAAGTTTTTTTTGCTGTTGCAGTACAAACAGGGGCAGGTCCGACCCTTTCCCCGAAGGACCTACATAAGCGCCCGTATTGACATTCCTGGCCGAGATCACCCCCGCAAAAGGCGCGCGGATGGTCAGGTAGTCGCGGTTGTTGGCCACCTCATGGTAGCTGGCTTTTGCCGCTTCCAGTTGTGCCAGGTCGCTTTGCTCGCGGGCTTTTGCCTGGTCGAGGTCGGTGGGAGAAATGGTGCCCGGCGTTTTACTGGTTTCAAGCAACCGCTCATAATAGGCGCGGCTGTTGATATGAGTGGCTTCCATCGATTTCAAACGGGCAGCGGCGCCAGATAACTGCGCGTTCATTTCGGGTGCTTCCAGGGTGGCCAGCAACTGGCCGGCTTTCACTTCGCTGCCCACATCCACCCATATCTTTTGCACAAAACTGTTTGCCTTGGCATAGAGATCGACTTTTTCAAAGGCGATGAGCTCTCCGGGCATTTTCAGCACGGTACGCAGGCTGCCTTTTTCGAGTGCGAACGTTTCGGTCTTTTCGGGCTTGCTCACCAGGGCGGGATCTTCGGGTTTTGCCGCAGAACGGCAGGCATACAACATACAAACGGCGCTTACCGCCAGCAAGGGCTTTATATAGAATGATCTCATGCTTGGTTGTTTTCGGTGTGAACATAGAAATGACTGTCGGGATCCTCTGGATCGAGCGATACCGAACGGGTGCTGGTCTTGCCTTGCATCCAGGCAAATAGCAGCGGCAGCACCAGCAGCACGGCGATGGTCGAGGCAATGAGCCCGCCGATCACCGCGCGGCCCAGCGGCGATACCTGGTCGCCGCCTTCGCCATGCCCGATGGCCATAGGCAGCATGCCGGCTACCATTGCGAGGCTGGTCATGATGATCGGACGAATGCGCAGTCCGGCCGCTTCGCGTGCGCTTAACAATGCGTCGTGGTTGTTCAGCCGCAGCTCTTCGGCATTGGTGATCATCAGCACCGCGTTGGCAATGGAAACGCCGACCGACATGATGATGCCCATATACGATTGCAGGTTCAGGGTAGAGCCGGTGATCCACAGCAGCAGCAGTGCGCCGAGCACCACGGCCGGCACCGCGGCCAGGATGACCAGGGGCACTTTGAAGCTCTGGAAATTCGCGGCCAGCATCAGGAAGATCACTACGATCGCTACCAGGAGGCCGCTTTGCAGGCTCGACAATGTGTCTGACAATACCGTGCTCAAACCGATTCTTTCAATGAACAAACCGCGCGGCAGCTCGCCCAGCGAAGCAATGATCTTGTCGACCTCTTCAGATGCGGTACCCAGATCGGTTTTATAGAGGTTGGCCGTAACGCTCACATAAGGCAATGCGCCGAGGTTATCGTTTTCGCCCCGCGTGGTATCGGGAAGGATGCTGGCCACATCGCCCAGCACCGGCCGGTTGTTGTTGCGCAGCAGGGGTATTTCGCGGATATCTTCTTCCGTGCGCATTTCATTCAGCGGAACCTGCACCTGCACGGCGTACGAGAGTCCCGCTTTTTCATCGATCCAGTTGTTTTTTTCGGTATAACGCGACGATGAGGTGGCGGCGATCAGCGACCGCGAGATATCACTCATGTCCACCCCCAGTTGCGCGGCTTTCACCCGATCGATCTCTATGCGTAATGCAGGATATTTGGTAGGCTGCGACAACTGCACGTCGCGCATGTAGTTTACTTTCTGCAATGCCGCTACGATTTTGGCGGCATACGCTTCGTTCAGCGTTTTGTCTTTGCCGGTGATGCGCACTTCCACGGGCGTGGGCGATCCCTGGCTCAGTACTTTTTCGGTCAGCTCGATGGGCTCGAAGCTCAGCTTTACATCGGGTATCGCCTGTTTCATGCGCGCCCGCAACTGATCTTTGAACAGCTCCATATCAACCGGGTAATCTTTCAGCGCTACCTGGAACACGGCTTCCTGCGGACCGGCCATGAACAGGTAGATCGGGCTCACAGAAAACAATGCCGGGTGCTGGCCCACATACACCGAGCTGATGCCGATATGCTCCTTCCCTACCATTTTCTCCAGCTCCCGCAAGAACGCCAGCGATCGTTCTTCGGTTCGCTCAATGCGTGTGCCCGCCGGCGCCCGCAATCTTACCTGGAACTGGCTTGAATTTGTTTTCGGCAATACGTCTTCTCCCACATGCCCGATGATCAGGAATATAGCTGCAATCGTCAGCACCAGGTAGCCAATGGTAATGGGCGCCCGGTAAGGCATGCAGCGGTTTAGAAAACGCATGAAGCGGTTGCGGAACCGCTCAAAGGCGCCGATCTTGCCGTTGTTGTTGAAATCGTCGCGCTCCACCAGCAGGCGTTTCTGGTTGAAGGTGTTTTTTTCTTCCGCGCTGTCGACCGGCTGCAGCGGGTGGTGCTGTTTCATCAGCCAGTTGGCCATGACAGGCACGAAGGTCTGCGACAGCAGGAAGCTGATCACCATCGAAAAGCCGATGGCCATGGCCAATGGAAGGAACAGCGCGCCGGGTATGCCGGCCATGGTAAGGGCCGGTGCAAATACCGATAAGATGCACAGCAATATCAGCAGCTTGGGAAAGGCAATTTCCTTACAGGCATCCCAGATGGCGAGTGCCTTCGGTTTGCCCATGTCGAAATGCTGGTGAATATTTTCAATGGTCACCGTGCTTTCGTCTACCAGGATGCCGATGGCGAGTGCCAGTCCGCTGAGCGACATGATATTGATCGTCTGCCCGAACAGCTTCAAAAACAGCACACCCGATATGATCGATATCGGGATGGTCATGATCACGATCAGCGCCGCCCGGCGATCGCCCAGGAACAGCAATACCATCAGCCCCGTAAGAAGGGCGCCGATAATGCCTTCGGTAACCAGGCTCGTCACCGCGTTGATCACGTACACCGACTGGTCGAATTCGTATGACAGCTTTACGTCTTCGGGCAGCGTGCTTTGTATTTTGGGAAGGGCCGCCTTGAGCTGGTTCACCACATCCCAGGTGGAGGCATCGGCCGATTTTGCAATGCTCACATACACCGATCTCGTTCCGTTAACCAGTGCATAGCC
>JAKPBL010000553.1 GCA_029778965.1 Bacteroidota bacterium | reverse complement strand
AACATCAAAGATTTTTTACCGCCTCTTTAAACTGCGCTCCCCTGTCTTCGTAATTTTTGAAGAGATCGAAACTGGCGCAGGCGGGGCTCAGCAATACGGCGTCGCCTTTGGCGGCGAGCCGGAATGCCGAATGAACGGCCTCGGCGGCGCTGCCGGTGTTTACCATAACGGGCACATGGTATTGAAAAGCCTCGTGTATCTTCCGGTTATCGACGCCCATGCATACAATCGCCTTCACTTTCTCTTTCACCAGGTCAAGTATGAGAGAATAATCATTTCCTTTGTCGATGCCGCCCAAGATCAGCACCGTGGGCTTGGTCATGCTTTCCAGGGCGTACCAGGTGCTGTTTACGTTGGTGGCTTTGCTGTCGTTGATGAACTCAACGCCTCTTACCAGGGCCACCGATTCCATCCGGTGCTCCAGCGCTTCGAAGCTCTGGATGGCTTCCCTGATCTTTTCTTTTCGCAGCCCGATCACCGAAGCCGCCAGTCCCGCTGCCATGGTATTGTATTGGTTGTGTTTGCCCTTCAGGGCGAAATCATAAATGCTCATCTGAAATTTCTCATCGGCAGTGGCCACGGTCATCTGGCTGTCTTTAATAAATGCACCGTGGAGTAGTTCTTTACGCATGCTGGTTGGTAATGGGTTTGATAGGATGGAAAAGTCACCGATATGCTGCATCGTCACCTCATCGTCTTCATTATAGATGAAATAATCAGATGCCTGCTGGTTCTCCGTAATCCTGAATTTGCTATTGATGTATTTCCTGAACTGATAGTCGTACCGGTCGAGGTGGTCTTCGGTGATATTGGTGAGAATGGCTACATGCGGACGAAAACTTTCGATATCGTCCAGTTGAAAGCTGCTGATCTCGGCAATGTACCAGGGCTTGGGCGCTTCGGCCACCTGCCTGGCAAAGCTGTATCCTATATTGCCTACCAGCGCGCAATCCAACCCTGCGTGCTTGCAGATATGATGGGTCAGCGCTGTGGTAGTGGTTTTTCCGTTACTGCCTGTTATGGCGATGACCTGGCTGCTGCCGATAAAACGATACGCAAATTCAATTTCACTGATGATTTGTATGCCCGCTGCGCGAATCTTCTTAACCAGCTCGTTCTTTTCGGGTATTCCCGGGCTCTTCACCACCAATGCCGCCTGCAATATCTTTTCCTCGCTGTGCTTTCCCTCTTCAAAGGCAATACCGGCGTTGGCCAGCTCGTGCCGGTGTACGGATTTCAGTTGTCCCCCGTCGCTCACCAGGCAATCGTATCCCTGTTGTTGGGCAAGCAGGGCCGCTCCCACGCCGCTTTCGCCGGCACCCAATATGATCACCAGTTCATTCATACATATCTTTTCTACGGGCGCAAACGGATAGGGGGTTTTTCAAACGTATTAGGATTCCTGCACCACAAAATAGCTTGCTCCCGGTGCGGGTTTATCGGTTTTTCCTGGGTTCTCTTATTACCGGATTTTCAGGGTAACGATCGAAAACACCACGCAAAAAATAGTTACGATCCAGAAGCGGGTTACGATCTTGCTTTCATGGTAACCCAGTTTCTGGTAGTGGTGGTGCAGGGGACTCATCAAAAAGATCCTTCTGCCTTCACCGTATTTCTTCTTCGTGTACTTAAAATAGCTTACCTGCAGCACGACGCTTAAATTCTCGACCAGGAATACGCCGCAAAAAATAGGAATCAGCAATTCTTTGCGAACAATGATCGCCAGCGCTGCAATCACACCACCCAGCATCAGGCTTCCCGTGTCGCCCATGAACACCTGGGCGGGGAAGGCATTGTACCATAAAAACCCAACACAGGCTCCCACCATCGCCCCGATGAAAATCGACAGCTCACCGAGATTCGGTATGTACATGATGTTCAGGTAATCTGCCAGTATCAGGTTACCGCTGGCATAAGCGAATACCCCCAAACACAAACCGATGATCGCGCTTACGCCCGTTGCCAGCCCGTCAAGGCCATCGGTGAGGTTCGCGCCGTTCGATACCGCCGTAACGATCAGGATCACGATTACCACATACAATATATTCGTGAGCGGCCCGCGCAGCGATGCCGGCAAAAGCTTTGAGTAATTGAACTCATGGCTTTTTACGAAGGGGATGGTGGTGATGGGTTCATTGGCTTCCACGAAATGCCGTTCGGCGCCCTGGAACCGGATCGTTTTCACGTTTTTCACATTCGAGATATCATCGCCCATGTATTCCCGCCAGGCCTTGGTATTGTCGTTGAACAAAATGGTCAGCCCGATTACCAGCCCCAGCCCTACCTGCCCCAATATCTTGAACCAGCCGGCGAGGCCGTCTTTGTCTCCTTTTTTATAAGCCACACCCTGCTGCTGGGCGATCTTTTTGGCGCGCAGCTTCAGGTAATCGTCTATGAAGCCGATCAGTCCCAGCCAGACCGTGCTGAAGATCATAACGCGTATATACGCTTTGTTCAGATCAGCCAGCAGCAAGGTCGGCACCAGCACGGCCAGTATGATGATGAGGCCGCCCATGGTAGGCGTTCCTTTCTTTTGCTGTTCGCCCTGCAGGCCCAGGTCGCGCACCGATTCGCCCACCTGCTTCTTACGCAGGTACTGGATCAGCTTTTTACCGAATACCGTGGTGATGATCAGCGACAGGATCACAGCCAGTAACACCCGGGAAGTGATGAACTGAAACAGCGCACTTCCCGGGAACTTTATTCCTAAAGTTTTTAACCAATCAATTAAGTGGTACAGCATGATGGTTTGTTGTTCTGGCTACCACCCGGTGTCCAGCCGGATGGGTTTGTTCTGAGTAACCGTCCTATTATTTATTCAACAGCGTGATTATTTTTTCGATCTCCTCTTTGTCGTCGAAATGGTTTCTCACACCTTTTATTTCCTGGTACTTTTCATGTCCCTTGCCCGCCACCAGCACGATATCTCCCGGCTGGGCCAGGCTGAAGGCGGTTTTGATCGCTTCGCGCCTGTCGGCGATGCTGATAAATTTTCTTTTGGCCGCCGTATTCAGTCCTGCTTCCATGTCGTGCAGGATCGCCTGCGGATCTTCACTGCGCGGATTATCGGAAGTGAAGATGGCCTTGTCACTGTAGTCGCAGGCGATCTGCGCCATTTCCGGCCGCTTCGTTTTGTCGCGGTCGCCGCCGCAACCCACTACCGTAAAGATCTTTTCCTCACCGCTGCGCAACTGCCGGATCGTTTTCAGCACATTCTCCAGCGCATCGGGTGTGTGCGCATAATCAACGATACCGATGATGCGGTCTACCGGGCTCACCACATATTCGAACCTGCCTTCCGCCCCTGTCATCACGCTTAAACACTGCAGCACTTCGTCTTTCTCTTCGCCGAGGCAAATGGCCACTCCATATACCGCCAGCAGGTTATAGGCGTTGAACTCACCGATCAGCCGGAAATGAACTTCCCGATCGTTGATGTTCATCAGCAAACCCGTCAGCCCGTTCTCCAGTATCTTGCCTTTATACTCGGCCATCGACCGGAGGCTGTAGTAATACGTTCTGGCAGCCGTGTTCTGCAACATCACCGCACCTCTCTTGTCATCAAGGTTGCTGATGGCAAAAGCGCCCGCGGGCAAATCATCAAAGAACTTTTTCTTGACCCGGATATACTCATCAAATGTTTTGTGGTAATCCAGGTGATCGTGGGTGATGTTCGTGAAAACAGCCCCCGCGAACTGCAAACCGGCGATGCGATGCTGGTGGATCGCGTGCGAACTCACTTCCATAAAAGCGAAGCGGCAGCCTGCGTCGACCATCTGCTTCAGCAGTGCATTGATACTGATCGCATCGGGCGTGGTATGCGTGGCCGCATAGGGTTGTCCCGCGATCATGTTCTGCACCGTACTGAGCAGACCGCAATCATATCCCAGTTGTGTAAAGAGCTTATATAAAACGGTCGCTACCGTTGTTTTTCCATTCGTTCCGGTTATGCCCACCAGCTTCAGTTTGGCGGATGGCTCGCCGTAATAGTGATGCGCCATCCATCCCACCGCCTCACTGCCATTCTCCACCTGCACATAGGTGATGTCTTCCCTGAGTGCAGCCGGCAGCTCTTCGCAAACGATCACCGTTGCTCCTTTCAGAATCGCCGTGTCAATGAACTGGTGGCCATCGGCCTGTACGCCTTTTATCGCGATGAAACAGTTTCCTGTTTCCACTTTTCTCGAATCGATCTGCAAACCGCTGATGCTCGTTTGCAGGTTGCCGTTCACCGATCGCAGCGGAACCTGGTATAATATGTCTTGCAGGTTCACCATTATTTTAATTCCAGTGCTACCGGGTTATCTTTCCTGATCGCGGCGCCGGCGGCGACGGACTGCGATACGACTTTTCCTTTTCCCCTCACCTGTACTTTCAGCTTCATCGATTCCAGCAGGTAGAGGGCGTCTTTGAGTCCCAGTCCCTTCAGGTCGGGCATGGCCGCTGTAGCCAGGTTCCTGTCGTCGAGCACGGCGAGCTGTTCCTTTCCGGCCGATACGTCGGCCCATTTCCCGGTCGCCGCGCTGTCGCTGTACTGCCAGTTCATCGCGGCAAGCACTTTCTGTATCGACGACTTCTCCCCGCTGTAGCGATAAGCACTGCTGTCGCGTTTCGGCAAAACCGCCGTCGGTACGGGTGTGTGCTGCGCTTGCATGGCAAAGAGCTTGTCGGCAATTTCCCGGAACACCGGGCCGGCTACCGCACCGCCGTAATATTTTACTGCATGGGGTTTATTGACAATCACCACCACGCAGGTGTATTTCGGGTCGTTGGCCGGGAAATAACCGGCGAAAGACGACTGGTAAATATGATCGGCATAGCCCCTGTTTCCGTTCGCCACCAGCGCCGTACCTGTTTTCCCTGCGATGGGGAAATAAGGCGTTTGTAAGGCTTTGCCGGTTCCGTTCGTCATCACCGATTGGAGGCAGGTGCGCAATTGCTTCAGTGTCGGTTCGCTGCATATCTGCTCCACCCATACCTGCGGTTCGTTCTTTTGCAGGGTGATACCGCTTTGCTGTATCTCTTCCACGAGGTAAGGCTTCATCATCTTACCGTTGTTGGCGACTGCGTTGTACAACATCAGTGTTTGCAACGGACTCACCAGCACTTCGTACCCGAAACTCATCCAGGGCAGGGAGGTCGCGCTCCAGGTCTTC
>JAKPBL010000424.1 GCA_029778965.1 Bacteroidota bacterium | reverse complement strand
GTTTGCCGGGTTTAGTCTCCAAAGCGCTTCCGCCTTCATAAGAAGGATATCCGAGTAGCGGAAAACAAAGAAATCACTGTTAAGAAACCCATTGGTGCCTTTTTCAATTTCCCATTTTACTATCCGCGCGCCCGATTGCCTAGCTGTATTGTATAAGGAAATGAAAGTAGGCGTAAGATTCACCCAGGGATCGCCATCAATCGCCGGATCTTTCTCATAACCCGGGTCCAGTAGTTTCTCACCAGTAGCCGTGTACTGCGGCCCCCAGAGAAGATTGTCTTTTTTCCTGGTATCCTTATCCTCGTATAAATTGAAAAAATCCGTTTGTGCCGACAATCCGTTCCAGGGTTGCTGGGTCATCAGAAATGTCTGCACATGCGATGGATGCAGGCTGATCAACGGCAGGAACCAGGTCCATTGTGTATAGGTCTCATCGAACGGTATGGCAAATATTGCTTCGGTGGAGTTCTGGTTCTGCGCAATGAAATTATCCTTGTAATTGGCCGTAAGGCTGAACTTGTTGGAATTGATGATCTCGTTTGTTGCTTCCAGCGCTTTTTCCCATTGCGGTGTTCCGCTGTATACAGCAGCGTTCAGGTACAGCTTGGCTAAGATCGATTGAGCCATCCAGTAGTTGGCGCGCCCGTAGGTATTGGAATTGTTTTCCCGGGAAAGATTGCCAAGGTTGTCTTTCACTTCCTTTTCGATGAAATTGTACACGTCGAGCCGGGAGCTGGTTTTTGGCAGATAATCTTTGGGCACGTCGAATTTGTCTACAATCGGCACGTTCCCCCATTCGTCGATCAGCCACAGGTACCACAATGCCCTTATTGTTTTTACCTCTGAAATATACGACTTGTATTTCTCGGGGTCTATTTCTTCGAGCTGGTAAATCAGCCGGTTGCAGATATTGATCTGCCCGTAAAAAGAGCTCCAGGTGCCGGCAAAAAACCGGTTATTCGCAATCCATTTGTGATCGGTCATTTGCTGATCCTGGCCGTCGCCCGCCCAGTCTCCTCCTGTTCTTCCTACAATCGCTACCTCATCGGTCGTGCAGTAAATCGTCCACAGGTTTCCAAAGCCCTGAAATTCTCTCAGTCCGCTGTAAGCGGCGCCCAATGCCGACACGATCTCCTGTTCGGTTTTCAAAAAATTATCGTTGCCCAGTTGGCTATACAAAGGCTCTGTCAGCTTCGTGCAGCTATTGAAAAGAGGAATGGCGCAAAGCAACCCGAATAATATGTGTTTTATATTGAGGATTCTCATGTTAGCAGTTTTAGAGTGAAATATTAAGTCCGATGGTGAATGTTTTGGTGGTCAGCCAGCTATTGCGCGGCTCTACGCCCGGGGCCAATACATTTCCATTGCTGTCGGTATAGCGGGGTTCGGGATCAACCCCTGTGTACTTTGTTATGTAGAACAGATTTTGTCCGGAAGCAAACAATCGCAAGCTTGAAATGACGCCGTTAGCGGGAACTTTGACATTATAACCCAACGACAGGTACTCCAGCTTTGCAAACGATCCCTTTTCCAGGTAATAGCTGTTGTAGGCAGCAGGTCCTTTATAGGCAGGGTCGAAGTATTTTGTATTTACAAGATTATACGAACTGATCCTTGAAACCTGTTCAAACATCGTGCGGTTTAAATTCACCAGGTCATGACCATATACACCCCGCATGAATATATTCAGATCAAATCTCTTGTAGCTAAGTGTATTTGACCAGCCCCATTCGCCTTTGGGCAATCCGCGCCCAATGATTGTCATATCTTTTTCATCAATGGTATTGTTCTTGTCAACATCCCTGATAATATACTTTCCTGCTGCATCCACCCCTTCGTAAACCCACCCGAACATTTGGCCGACGGGTTTCCCTTCTTCAACCCTCACGGTATTGCCGGTAAGCGGCGCCGGTAAGCCTCCCACTTCCCGCACACCGTATTTGATGTCTCCCATCGAAAGAGAAACGACTTTTGTGTTGTAGGTGGAAAAATTAACCTTCGTATTCCAGTTGAGCTGGTTTGTTTTAATTACCTGGTAGTCGAGTGAAATTTCTATCCCCGTGTTCTTCAGGTGTCCGGCATTGAGCACGGTTGTGGGAAACAAATTCGGCGGAACGGGAACATTGAGTGTGATCAGCGCATCTTTGGTGTCGCGGCTGTAAAAATCAACGGTTCCGTTGAGTCTTGCGCCAAAAGCACTGAAATCCACGCCGAAATCGATCTCCGATTTTGTTTCCCATTTCAGGTCGGGGTTGGGGTTGCTTTGCGGAGAATACACCGGTGTAAACACGCCATTATACAGGAAATAGCTGGGCGATGATCCCGGCCCGTACAATTGTTGCGACAGGTAGCTTTGTCCCGGCAGCGCGCCGGTAACGCCATAGCTGGCACGCAGCTTAAGCTGGTCCACGCTGGGGATATCGAGCAGGCGGCCGATATCTGCAGCCAGGCTGATACCGGGGAACAATCCCCATTTATTCCCTGCGCCGAAACGCGATGACCCTTCTTTCCGCAAAGAAGCCGACAGGTAATATATATTGTTGTAGTTAAGATTTACCCTTCCGAAAAACGCGGCCAGCTTATTGTTCTCTTTGACACTGGTGGCAATGGCCTTTCCATCGGCAAAGTCTTTGGCGGCGGCGAAATTATTGTAGCCAAATGCATCGGTCAGAAAATTTCCAGCTTGTGTAAAAAAGTTTTCGGTAGTGAAATCCTGGTACGAATAGCCCGCCAGGAAGGTGGCGGTCAGGTCGTTGAATGTTTTGCTATAGTTGCCGGTAAATTCGAAAAGGTCGCTTTTGGAATTGTTATTTCCCCGGCTGGCCAGCCCGTTCCTGTCTACGCCGCTGCCATAATAGCTGTATTTGCTTATGTATTGACCATTGGTAACATTATCGCTGTTCCTGGCGAAACGAACAGAAGCAACGAGGTTTTTAATCACTTCATAGTCCGCTTTCAGGTTATACATCAGCCGGCTGGTGACCTGGTTGCTGATATTCTGTTCAATAATGCCAACAGGATTGTACAGCTCATGCACTTCCGACTGAAAATAGCCCCCGTATTTTGAATAGGCATTGTCTGCCGAGTGAATCGGTGCAGTGGGCGGCATGGCCACTGCCGCTCTGAACGCATCGTCAAATCCCAGTGCGGCATCCCTCGACTGCAGCGACAGGTTAAAGGTCAGCGTAAGGCGATCGCGCAGCGCTTTTTGGCTGAGGTTGAGCCTGGCGCCGAGTTGCTGAAAACCTGCCGTTTTTAAAATACCTTCCACATTCCGGTAATTAACCGAGGCCATATATTTTGTTTT
>JAKPBL010000413.1 GCA_029778965.1 Bacteroidota bacterium | reverse complement strand
GATTGGCCATGCCGTTAATGGCGTTCATGCCGTACAAGGCGCTTGCCGCCCCGGGTGTCACTTCCACACTGGCGATATCGAGCTCCGTAGGCCCGATGGCATTTCCCAGGGGCACACCCAGGGTGGCCGCCTGCATATCGACACCGTCGACCATTTGCATGAACCGGAAATTATTGGGAATATTAAAGCCGCGCGCATTCGGTATCTTGAAAGTAAGCGACGACGTGGTAAGCTGTATTCCCTTCAGGTTGCCGAGCGCATCGTAGAAAGAAGGCGCCGGTGATTCTTTCAGGGCCCGTATATCGAGCTTCTCGATGGTAACCGGCGATCGCAGCAGCTTTTCACTGGTACGGCTGGCCGTTACCACCACTTCGTTGGCGATCATCGACTGGCTGAACAATTGCACGCTGATTTTTTCATTGAGCGATCTGACAACAATTTCCTTGGGTGAAAACCCGACGATGCTGAAACGGATCACGAAGGGAAAGTTTTTGTTCGCGACCAGTTTGAAGCCGCCGCTGCTGTCGCTGACTGCGCCGAACTGCGTTTCGAGCACCTGCACCGATACGCCGTCGAGCGCATGGCCCTGGTCGTCGGTCACTTTACCCGTTATTACATAAGAGCCGTTCAATTGCGCCTGCGCTTCGCGCCGGCCCGCCAGCAGAACGATTGTGATGATGAGTATCTGTATAGTATGTTTCATATTTATTAGTCTAGTTGTAAAGTAGGATATATGAGCAAAAAAAACAGGTGGGGTACCTGGGTTAGAAATACCCCTCTTTTTTACGTTGTTCCATGGCAGCTTCGCTACGCTTGTCATCCATGCGGGCGCCTCTTTCCGATATCTTGGCAGAGAGGATTTCGCGGATGATGTCGTCGATATTATTGGCGGTCGACGCTACCGCCGCTGTACAGGTCATATCGCCCACGGTTCGGAAGCGAACCGTTTCTTCGAACGGAATTTCTTCGTCTGTCGTGTTGAGGAAATCACTGTAAGGCCAGATCATGCCGTCGCGCGTTATCACTTCGCGGCGATGTGTGTAATAAATAGAAGGGATTGCCATATTTTCTTCTTTGATATAGGTCCATACGTCGAGCTCTGTCCAGTTGCTGATCGGGAATACCCGTACATTTTCGCCGATAGTGATCTTTCCGTTCAGCATGTCAAACAATTCGGGCCGCTGCTTTTTAGGGTCCCACTGCCCGAAATCGTCGCGCACGGAGAATATTCTTTCTTTGGCACGGGCCTTTTCCTCATCGCGGCGGGCGCCGCCGATGCAGGCGTCGAATTTGAATTCTTCTATCGTATCCAGCAGGGTCACGGTTTGCAGCACGTTACGGCTGGCATATTTACCGGTCTCCTCTTTCACCTTGCCGGCATCTATGCTGTCCTGCACATAACGTACGATCAGCGTGGCGCCTGTTTCTTCCACGAGTTGATCGCGAAAGGCGATGGTTTCGGGAAAATTGTGACCTGTATCAACATGCACCAGGGGAAAAGGGATTTTGCCGGGCCAGAATGCTTTTTGCGCCAGGCGGACCAGG
>JAKPBL010000412.1 GCA_029778965.1 Bacteroidota bacterium | reverse complement strand
ATGGACTCGGCAGCAACGAAGGCAGCCACCATACCAGCAATACCAGCGCCATCAGCACCAGTACTGCCCATCTTTCCCGCACCGAGAAGTGAAAATAATCCGCCAGCCATTCCCTCCAGTTCTTCTGCTTCATGGCACAAACATGCCACTTTCCCCCGCAGCAAAAAACCGTGAAATAACCCAATTACGCAATCGATAACTGCAGTCCGTCGTAGGCCAGGTGCCTGCCCGGAGGCAACCCTGCTTCCACTTCGGCATGCAGACCCAACTGGTGGCTGATATGCGTGAAGTAAACATTCGGCACCTGCAATTCATCCGCCACCTGGATGGCTTCGCCGAGGGTAAAATGAGAGATGTGTTTCTCCCGGCGAAGGGCGTTCAGCACCAGGTGGCTGCTGCCCCTGATCTTATCCATTTCCGCCGGTTCGATGCGATTCGCATCGGTGATATAGGTAAAAGAGCCGAAGCGAAACCCCAGCACCGGCATGCGCATATGCCATACCGTTATAATGCCCACCTCGATGTCTCCTATGGTAAAATTTTCCTGGTCGATCGGGTTGATGACGATCTCGGGTACGCCGGGATATTTTGTCTCGGAGAAAGCATACGGAAACTCACGAACAATCGACAACTGCGTCATCTCGTTCGCATAGATATTCATGGGCCGTTTCAGAAAATAGTTATACGCGCGTACGTCGTCCATGCCGGCGATATGATCTTTGTGCGGATGCGTATATAAAACAGCATCGAGCACTTTCACATCGGCGCGCAACATCTGGTACCTGAAATCGGGAGTAGTATCGACCACCAGCGTGGTCGTAGGTGATTGCACCAGTATGCTCGACCGAAGCCGCTTGTCGCGCATATCCGCAGAATGGCAGACAGTGCAGGGGCAGGCGATCATAGGCACACCGCTACTGGTGCCCGTACCCAAAAAAGTTATGGTAAGCGGCGGATGGATCGCTGACGGTTTAAGATTTCAACGGCTGTTTCTCGATCACTTCGTCGTAGGTTTTCCGTGCCTCCGGCGACAACGCGGCACGGTCTACGGCCAGTTGCGGAACGATATCCATCAGCGTATTGATCCGGCCTTCGAGCTGCAGGAACTTATTCAGCACCACCACTTTCCTGTCTTCCAGGATGCAATACCCACTCTGGAAAGTGCCGCGCTCATATCGCACGATATAGTTTGCTTCCTCCAGTATCTGCTCAATCTTAGTCAGGGAAGCCTGGGATATTTTCATACAGCAAAAGTAAAAAATCAAAAGCCAAAAATGGGGCGCTGGTGGAGTGGAATACTGTGTAAAGCGGTTATTTTATGCACTATTTTTTCACGGTTCCGTGTATAGGCGCCTGTTTCTTACTGAATTTTCACGTACTGCTGTGCGTGTTCTGTTTAACGCGTGGTATATGCCTGGTTCACGCAAAGACCGCAAAGGAGCAAAGACGCAAAGAATTTATCTTCTACCCCTCGGGTAGAATTTGCATTCATTGAAATTCCTCCGTTCGTGGAATCTGTGCCAGACCCAAGCGCTCATCTATGTATGTTCAACTCGTTCAAAGCGCTCTTTTGATCTTTTA
>JAKPBL010000407.1 GCA_029778965.1 Bacteroidota bacterium | reverse complement strand
CGTGTTATCTCTTGATTGTCATGTGCGGCCGCCCGGTTTTGCGCCTCAAAATAAAACATTCCCGCTAATGTCCGTCGATGAACAGGCATTGTACCGAAACCGGACAGTTGATCGTGGTGTAAAATTGCTAATGGATTGATTGCTACCCGTTTTTTAGGTTGGCATCCATTTGGCTGTTTTTTCGAAAACGCCTCCAATGCTCCTGAATTATTTCAAAGTAGCTTTCCGGAACCTGCTGAAAAACCGTGGGTACAGCGCCATCAACATTGGTGGTTTGGCCATCGGCATGGCCGTAACCACCCTGATCGGCCTGTGGATATGGGACGAGTTGTCGTTCGACAAATACCATGCACATTATGACCGGGTGATGCGGGTGATGCAGAACCAGACCTACAACGGCAAGGTCAATACCCAATTTTCGGTGCCGGCGGCGCTGGGGCAGGAGATAAGAGACAAATACGGCGATGATTTCAAGCACGTATTGCAATCGTCGTGGAACAGCCAGCACACACTGGCGCAGGGACAGAAAAAAATGCTGAAAGCGGGCTCTTTTATCGAGCCGGGTATCATTGATATGCTCAGCCTGGAGCTGACTGCAGGCGATAAACGTGCGCTCGATAACACCTATTCCATCCTGCTGTCGTCGTCGGTGGCCGAGGCTTTTTTCGGGAAGGAAAACCCGGTGGGAAAGACCCTGCGGCTCGACAACCAGTTCGACGTCAATGTGAGCGGTGTTTATAAAGACCTGCCGTATAATACCAGCTTTCGCGACCTTACCTATATTTTGCCCTGGGCGCTGTATTACGAACAAAACCCCTGGATAAAAAAAATGGAGAACCCCTGGGGCAGCAATTTCACCCAGCTTTTTGCAGAAATCCGGGCCGGCGCCGATGTCAACCAGGTGAATCGCCGTATCAGGGATGTAAAGCTGAACAAGGTCGGCGAATTTGAAAAAAAATACAAGCCGGAGATATTCCTGCAGCCCATGTCCCAATGGCATTTATATGGCGAGTTTAAAGATGGCGTGAATACCGGGGGAAATATCCAGTATGTATGGCTGTTCGGCATCATCGGCCTTTTTGTGCTGCTCCTGGCCTGCATCAATTTCATGAACCTGAGTACGGCGCGGTCTGAAAAGCGGGCGCGGGAAGTAGGGGTACGCAAAGCCATCGGCTCCGAACGGCGGCAACTTATTGTTCAGTTCTACTGCGAGTCGCTGGCCGTGGTAATGCTGGCGGGCGTTTTGTCGGTAGCGCTGGTTGCTTTGCTGTTGCCCGCTTTTAATTCGCTGGCCGATAAAAAAATTGCCTTGCCGCTGGGTCTGCCCTTGTTCTGGCTGGCGCTGTTGGGCACCTGCCTGTTCACCGGCCTGGTGGCGGGCAGCTACCCGGCCTTGTACCTGTCGTCGTTCAACCCCGTTAAAGTGCTCAAGGGTACGCTGCGAACCGGCCGTTATGCGGCGCTTCCCCGCCGGGTGCTGGTGGTGCTGCAGTTCGCCGTGTCGGTCATACTGATCATCGGCACCATCATTGTGTACCGGCAGATTGAATATGCGCGTCAGCGACCTATCGGGTACGAAAAGAACGGCCTGGTCTGGGTATCTTCGAACAAGGTGCTGCACGAAAAGTTCGATGCCTTGCAGAATGAATTGAAGCAGGCGAAATACATTACGGAAATGGCTGAATCGGGCAGCCCGGTCACCGAGGTATGGAATACGAACGGCGGGTTCAACTGGGAAGGAAAAGACCCCAACCAGTCGGTTGATTTTCCCAATAACCAGGTATCGTATGATTTCGGCAAGGTGATCGGCTGGAAACTCAAAGCGGGCCGGGATTTCTCGCGCGAATTCGGAACCGATACCGCCGCTTTTATTTTGAACGAAACGGCCGCGAAATTCATTGGCTACAAAGAGCCGGTGGGCTCTATTCTCGTATGGGAAGATGTTCCGCACCGGGTGATCGGTGTGGTGGAAGACATGCTGGTGGAGTCGCCCTACCAGCCGGTGAGGGCCATGCTGTACCACTTGTCGAAGCAGGATGAAAATGTGCTGACCTTTCGCCTGCATCCCGAAAAAAGCACGGCGGAATCGGTGAAGGCCATTACGGCGGCGCTGGAACGTTTTGATCCGGCCAGCGCTTTTGAAGTGCATTTCGTGGATGAAAACTTCAGGCGGAAATTCGGCGATGAAGAGCGGATCGGAAAGCTGGCGAACTGGTTTGCGGCGCTGGCGGTACTGATCTCGTGCCTCGGCCTGCTGGGTCTCGCTTCTTTTGTAGCCGAACAGCGCACCAAAGAAATTGGCGTTCGTAAGGTGCTGGGCGCCTCGATACCACAGTTGTGGAAGCTGCTTTCGCAGGAATTTATTTTGCTGGTGCTGATCGCCTGTGCCCTTGCCGTGCCTTTCGCCTGGTGGGCCATGGGCCGCTGGCTGCAGAACTATGATTACCGCACCAAGCTCGACTGGTGGATATTCGTACTGGCAGTGGCAGGCGCCGTATGCATTACCCTGGTTACAGTGAGCATTCAAACGATCAGGGCGGCGCGTTCCAACCCCATCAGGAGCCTCCGCAGCGAATAAAACAAAAAAGCCCGGCAGTAGACACTGCCCGGCTTTTTTCAAATATTAATAACCTTGCCGCTAAACTAAGCCGCCGTTGCCGGCCGGCGGCCCCTGTTGCGACCAGCCCCCCAATTTTTGCGACCACCCCGGCGCGGATGGGCATTGATTTTTCTGTAAATTGCCCATCTATCAGTGTACTGCTTATGCTTCCGGGAAAGAACCAGTCTGTAGCGTTGCATTATATTTTACGGTTTGCCGTAGCCATGTGCTTTATCGGCCATGGCGTTTTCGGCATTATAACCAAGCAGGTATGGTGCAATTATTTCGGCGTTTTCGGCATCGGTACCGAATGGTCGTACCGGCTTATGCCGTGGGTAGGCGGATTTGATATTCTGCTGGGCATTATTTTCCTCTGGCGACCCATGCGTATCATAGCTGCCTGGCTGGTGGGCTGGGGTATTTTCACCGCCCTGCTTCGGCCGCTGTCGGGCGAGCCATTTGCTGAATTCATAGAAAGAGCCGGTAATTTCGGCGCTCCCTTCGCTTTCCTGCTGCTGGCGCAAGCGCAATCGGTATTGAAGTCGTACTGGTTCGACCGTATCAGGCCTTTCCAGGTATCCTATCCCGAAACCCTGCTGCGCAGCAGCCTGCAGTGGATCGTTTTCCTGTTATTGATGGGACACGGCTGCCTGAACCTGCTGGGCAAGAAAGGCCTGCTGGATCAATATCTGTCGCTCGGGTTCCATAACCCGCTGGCGACAGCCCGTGCAGTGGGGCTTTTTGAAGTGGGCGCGGCGCTGGTGGTTTTGTTGCGTCCCATACGGGGCCTGCTGCTGCTGTTGTTTATCTGGAAGATGGCTTCCGAATTGTTTTACCCCTCCTGGCCGCTTTTCGAGTGGATAGAAAGAGGCGGCAGCTATGGCACCATACTGGCGCTGTACCTGCTCTCGGGCGCCGGCCAGCAGGCATTGTTTAAAATCCCTTCTGTAGATATGAAGCAGATACGTTGGGCGGCCGCCTGGCTGCCATTGCTTGCCCTGGTTTCGTGTAAGCCGAAAAATTACCAGGCCGTTTCGCAGAACCCGTTCATGTATTCCAAAACGGTTAAAAAGCTGAACGACATTGTGCTGGAAAATAATTTCCCGCCCATGGTGGCCTCGCGCAATTATGCCTATGCCAATATTGCGGCCTATGAGGTGATCGCTGCCGGTGATACGAACTACAATTCGCTCAGCGGGCAGATAAAGCACCTGCCGCCCATGCCCAGGGCAACGGCCGCTGTCGATTATCCCTTCGCCAGTATGCTGGCCTTTTGCAAAGTGGGCAATGCCGTTACTTTTCCGGAAGGCAGCATGGACAGCTATGTGCAGCATCTGAAAGATACCGTACTCGATGCGGGGATGCCCAGGGCAATCTTCGATGCCAGTGTGGCCTATGCCAACCTGGTAGCCGACAGCATTCTTGCCTGGAGCAAAAAAGACAACTATGCCCAAACCAGGTCGGCACCCAAATACACCGTTACCCAGGAAGCCGGCCGCTGGGTGCCCACGCCGCCCATGTACGGGCAGGCAGTAGAACCACACTGGATGGAGATAAGGACCCTGGTGCTCGATTCCGCTTCCCAGTTTGTACCCATCCGCCCGCCGAAATTTGATCCGATGAACCGGCAAAGCGAATTTTACCGGGCGCTGATGGAGGTGAAGACGATGGTCGACAGCCTTACGCCCGATCAAAAACATATGGCCGATTTCTGGGACGATAACCCGTTCAAGCTGAATGTGACCGGGCACGTGATGTACGGCACCAAAAAGTTTTCACCGGCCGGTCACTGGATGAATATTTCCGGTATCCTGGCGCAGAAAATGAATGAAGATTTTTCAGGCACCGTGGCGGTCTATACCGTGGCGGGCATCGCCTTATTTGATGCCTTTATCAGTTGCTGGGATGAAAAATACAGGAGCAATTATGTCAGGCCCGAAACCGCCATCAACCAGTATATCGATCCCGACTGGCGGCCTTACCTGCAAACACCGCCTTTTCCCGAGTACTCGAGCGGCCATGCCGTGATCTCGGGCGCTGCGGCCGAAACCATTGCTTATTATCTTAAAGACAGCATTCCTTATCGCGATACGTCCGAAACAGAATTTGGCATTGCACCCCGTAATTTTGTTTCCGTGCGGCAGGCCGCCAGAGAGGCGGCTGCATCGCGCGCGTACGGCGGCATACATTTCAAAGCTGCCTGCGATATAGGCAACGAAAAAGGCAAGCTGATCGGGCAATTGGTGCTCCAGCGCCTGAAGTTGCGTAAACACGAATAGGCCCGCTCCGCGCAGCGGCTTATTTTCGTTTAGCCATGAGGGGATTCACCGCCTTCTTTTTCTTTGGCAACTATTTCTACGGCTTCTGCGCCGTAGCCCTTGCCATCGAAGCGTCTTTACAGCAGGGTCAGCCGCTGAACAGCTTTTCATTTTATGCCATGCTGTTCGTCGGAACAGTGCTGTTCTATTCATACCCGTATGTGCGCCGGGTAAAAGGCAGCTCATCGAACCCCAGAACAACCTGGTACCAGAAGCACTATTCATTGGTAAGAAACACCCAGGTATTATATACAGTAGTGCTGGCTATCGGGTCGGCGGTCTTTTTATACCGGTATGGTAACCGGTCGATGCACCTGTCGTGGACGAACAGCTTCCTGGTGATTGTATTCCCCCTCGTAGCGGCTTTGTATTACGGCCTGAGCATTTTTCCCGCCAGGCTGAACCTGCGGCACGTAGGCTGGCTGAAACCTTATCTCATCGGGTTTACCTGGGCGGGCGCGGTTACCATCTATCCCGTATTGCTGCACTCGATCGCTGCCGGCGGAGAGCACCATTTCGACCTGGTCGACCTTTTCCTTTTTATCAAGAACTTCCTGTTCGTGTCGCTGCTCTGCATCATGTTCGACGTGAAAGATTATGCGGCCGACCATTCGGGCGCCATCAAAACCTATGTGGTGAAATACGGCCTGCGCAAAACCATCTTCGGCATATTGACGCCGCTGTGTGCCGGCGGCATTGCCGCCCTGGTCATATTCGGCGTCAACCGCCATTTTTATGTGCTGCGCATACTCGTTAACGTTATACCTTTCGCGTTGCTGCTGCTGGCAGCCTGGTCGCTTCGCCGCCGCCGCCCCTTGTTGTATTACTATACGGTGATCGACGGACTGATGCTGGTGAAGGCGATATGCGGTAGCCTGGCTGCCCTGTTTTTCTGATATTATTGCGGCCAGAAGGCGGGCATGACATTCGTTCCAAAAAGCGTGCAGTAGCTGCAATTGTTCGAGCCCATGATAACGTTTGACTTGGTAACGTCTGAGAACATCAGCGGTGCATAATTGCCCCCGTAAAAATCGAGCGTGTCGGGAACATTGGGCTTAAGCAATTGCTCGCAGTTCGGGTTATAATTCCATCCCCCGATGTCTTGCTTGCTGATAAAGATCCGTTGCTCATGCCCGTCGGCCACTTCCACAAACCCGATCACTTTTTCAGCCGGGTTGCTGACACAGGTCAGGTTGCTGTTCAATTCGCTGGGTTGGGCATCGAAAATGGACCCCAGTTGTTCGTTGTTTTTCGACAGGCGTTGTAAGAAATCGTAACCGGCTGCGCTGCAGCCATGCATATTGATCTTGATGGAATAGAGCTGATCGAGCTTGGGCGACCGGTTGGGGATGAACATTATTTCTTTGTCGAGCCGGTCTTTCGAGAGTTTAAGCGTCGATGCTGTCAGTATTCTTGACGAATATTCTGTTTTCCAGCAACGGCGTTCGGAAACAAGGGGAGCCTCGCCGGGTGGAAGCTCTTCAACGGCGTAAATCGCGCCGGTCGGTGCATACAGGTAACGCAGGTAAATCCAATAACGGGAAACAATCTCCCAGGTATCCGAATAGGTCCA
>JAKPBL010000351.1 GCA_029778965.1 Bacteroidota bacterium | reverse complement strand
ATATACCGTAGTAGAAGTCGGGATAGGGCGAACCCCTGATCGTTTTGTCGAAGTTATTGACAACACCATCGGGCCTGCCTTCGGGGCCGCTGATGTCTTTGAAGCGGATATCACCTACCCGCGAACGGTCGGCTGCGCCCGGGCTGAAAATAGGCCCTTTGGCCAGTTCGGCGGCATTCATGAATATACCGTCGGCAACATAGCCCCAGAACATGCCGATGGGCTGCCCGATCATAGTGACGTTATTGCCCACATAGATGGGATCGCCTTCGGGCCCAAGCCGCATTACCTCGTTGCGGTACGTCGAGAGGTTGAAATCGGTGGACCAGTCGAAGTTTTTGCTGCTGATGTTTACCGTGCTCAGCGTAAACTCCCATCCGGTATTTTTCACCTCGCCTATATTCTGAAGGGCGGTGCTGAAACCGGTGATGTTGGGAATGTTCACATTCAGCAGGAGGTCGGTATTCCTGGCATTGAAATGATCGACGGTGAAACTGAGACGCCGGTTAAAGAAACTGGCATCGATGCCGAAGTTGAGCGACCGCTGTTTTTCCCAGGTAAGGAAGGGGTTGGCAAGGCGGGCAGGTGCAATGCCGGTGATGGCAGCGTTGTTCAGCACATAGTTCTCATAATTGATCGTCGCATACTGGTCGTAGTTACCGATATTGTTGTTACCGGTTTCGCCGTAGCTGGCGCGCAGCTTCAGCTCGTTCAGCCACGACACATTGCTCAGGAATTTCTCGTCGGAGATACGCCATCCCAGGGCCAGCGAGGGGAAAGAACCATATTTGTTCTCAGCGCCAAAGCGGGAAGAGCCATCGGTTCGATAAGAAGCCGTTAGCAGGTACTTCCCCTTGTAGCTATAGTTCACCCGCGCCAGGTAAGAGATCAGCGACCAGTTGTACTGGTCGGAAGTACCGGCGGTGATCAGGTTGCCTACGCCGCTGAGAGTAGGCACCAGGTTATTGGGGAACCGGTTGCTGCTCATGGAATTGGACTCGCCATGCTCTTTCTGAACGGTATAACCGGCCAGCGCAGTGATGCGGTGCTCGCCCAGGTCTTTGTTATAATTAAGCGTGTACTCGGTAAGCCAGTTGGTGATCTGCGTAGAGTTGTCAGAACCGGTAGGCAGGTCATTAAAGAAATAAGGCTGCTGCGGTTTGAAAAGCATGCCCTTGGTGGTCAGCACGCTGCCACCCAGCAGGAAATTAAACTTCAGATCGTTGGTAATACGGTATTCAGCGCCGGCATTACCCAGCAGGCGGCTCATCTTATTGGATACCCTGGTTTGCTCAGCCACCGCCAATGGATTGTACACGGCAGCGAGATCGGGTAAACCATCGTAGTTGAAGTAGCTGCCATCGGGGTTCAGCGGCGGCCGCCAGTTATGTACGTTGAGCGCAGCAGCCACCACGCCCGAGGTCAGGCAACATACGCCGGTAGAAGGCAATGCACGCTGGTTGGTGAAAGAAGGATTGATATTTACTTTCACCGTCAGTCGGTCGGTCAGTTTGGCGTCGATATTGGAACGGAACGAATAACGCTCGAACCCGCTGTTGATAACGATGCCATCCTGGTCGAGAAACTCACCGCTCAACGCATAACGCACGTTCTCCGATCCGCCGGAAGCATTCAGCCCTACCATTTTCTGCGGGGCGGTTACCAGGATATAGTCGAGCGCTTCTTCATCGGTGGTATTGGCACCGCTGAGCACATCGAGCACCACCTTTGGAACGGGCTGCTTCCAGGTAGAAGGGTCGCCGGAAACATTGTTGCCATCGTCCATGTTCTTATTGCGCATGCCATCCAGCCAGTATTGCGCCTGTTCCTTCGAGTTTTTCATCTTCGGGATTTTCGACACCTTCTGCCAGCCGTAATAGGTATCCAATCCCAGCACGGCCTTGCCGGCTTTACCACGCTTGGTGTTAATGATAATAACACCGTTGGAGCCGCGGGAGCCATAGATGGCGGTAGCGGAAGCATCTTTTAAGATGTCCATGCTTTCGATATCATTGGGGTTGAGCGATTGAATATTATCGATGGGAAATCCATCGACCACATACAACGGGTTAACACCGGCAGAAATACTGCCGATACCACGTACGCGTATTTGCGGCGGCTGACCAGGCTCGCCGGTAGTGGCCTTCACCTGCACGCCTGCTACGCGCCCCGCCAGGCCGCTTTCCACCCGTACCAGTCCGAGGTCTTTAACGTCTTTGTTGTTAATGGAAGCAACCGCGCCGGTCAGGTCTTTCCGTCGCGCCGTACCATAACCGATCACCACCACCTGGTCGAGACTGGAGCCGCTGGTCTTCATGTTTACAATCAGCGAGAGGGTGATTTCGGGTTTGATCGAATAACCCGACATGGTTTGGGATTCATACCCGACGGCGGAGAAAGAAAAGCTGTAGGGGCCGCCGGAAGGAATGCGTGAAAAAGTAAATACACCGGCGCTGTCTGTAGCTGTACCGGAAGTAAAGTTGCTTTTGGCATTGCGGATAATAACCGAAACACCGGCAACCGGTACGCCCGTTTCATTCTGGACAATACCTTTTACCAGGCTTTCCTTTTCCTGGGCCTGGCTGTGAATACCTGCAATAAGTAACAGGAGTAACTTCAGGGCATAGGAGTATACCCTTGCTGGAAGCAATGCAAATCTCATACGGCAAGTTTGTTTGGAAGGGGGTCCTTCCGTTAATAATTCTCCCTCGGGAGGTATAACGAAATAAAAACTGCGGAATCGTTCGGCTCCTGGTAGAAGAGCCGGCTATTTGGATAAGATATATTCGTTGTTCTCTACCACCAACTTCAAATTGTTCAGCATCGCGATTTGCTTCAGCACTTTTTCAAGCGAATCGGCTTTGTCGAATGTTCCGATAAAGTACATGTTCTGCAGATCCTGCTTTGAGAACCTGATCCGTACGTTGTACATCGAT
>JAKPBL010000340.1 GCA_029778965.1 Bacteroidota bacterium | reverse complement strand
GTGCATGATGTCGGCTGTCAGCTCCTTTCTTCTTTTCTGATAATCGTACAGGTTGGCCGACGAAGTGTAGTCTTGCGAGCCGATCGCTTTTTGCTTGTACAACTTGGCATTTACTTTATACACCCGCTCGGCTTCTTTCAGCGAATTGTCTACCTCGGCCATCTGGTTCAGGCGGTTGATGGTGTTCTGGTCGGCATTGTTCTTGGCGATCTGCATCTGGGTCAGTACGTTGAATACCTGTGTTTCCTGGTTCGACAGGCTGAGCTCGAGATCGGTATTGCTCAGCTTAAGGATCGGCTGGCCCTTTTTCATGATCTCACCATCTTCCACATAACGTTGTTCTACGCGGCCGCCTTCGGTGGCATCCAGATAGATGGTGGTTTTAGGCAATACGATGCCATTCACCGGGATGTTTTCCTGGAATATGCCTTTGGTTACTTCGCTGATGGTGATGCGGTCGGTATCAACGTTCAGGCGGCTCTTGCCCGAGGTGAAGTAAAAGCTGCCGACAATCAGGGCAACCAGCGCAGCGATGCCGCCGATTGTCAGTATTCTTTTTGTTGACCATTTCTTTTTTGCAATAACTCTGTCCACTGTGTTGTTGTTTTGATCCTGTAACGATTGACTGCTATATGCTAAACCCCGTGCCACAAATGCAAACAGCAGGTAATCAATAAGTTAAAACGGCCTGCTGTTTATTACTGTTCGCTTTTGATACAGTTACTGTCCGCTTTTCACCCGTCGGGTGGCACCCGACGGGTGAAAAAAAATTACCTAACATTGCAAGCAATTGTTATGACGCTAAAAAATGCTTCCATTCTCGTTGTTGACGACGACACAGATGTACTCACCGCCGTCAGGCTGCTGCTGAAAACAGAAGCCAAAGAGGTTGTGACGGAAAAGAACCCACAATTGTTACACCAGTTGCTGGGCGCCCGCAAATTCGACGTGATCCTGCTCGACATGAACTTTACGAGCTCGATCAATACGGGCAACGAGGGATTATTCTGGCTTCGCAAGATCAGGGAACTGAAATCAGAGGCGGCCGTGATCATGATTACGGCGTATGGCGATGTTGACCTGGCAGTCCGGTCGTTGAAAGACGGGGCTTCCGACTTCGTCGTGAAACCCTGGCACAACGACCGGCTGATCGGCACCATCAAGGAAGTGCTGAAGAAGAAAGAGGGCATTTCGCCGGCCGCCGACCCCGTTGCCGGCAATATCATCGGCGCCGAGTTGCTGGGCGAATCGGAGATCATGAAAGCCATCTTCTATAAGGTGGAGAAAATTGCACCCACCGACGCCAACATACTGATACTGGGTGAGAACGGAACAGGCAAAGACCTGGTGGCAAAGGCCATTCACCAGTACTCATTGCGGGCCTCGAAGCCGTTCGTTAAAGTAGATGTGGGCGCGCTGACCGATTCGCTGTTTGAAAGCGAGTTGTTCGGTCACAAAAAAGGCGCTTTTACCGATGCCCGTGAAGACCGCGCCGGGCGTTTCGAAGCGGCAAATGGCGGTACCATCTTTCTCGATGAGATAGGAAATATCAGCCTGCAGCAGCAGGCCAAACTGTTGTCGGTATTGCAGAACCGGCAGGTGATCCGCATCGGCTCCAATACGCCGGTTCCCATCGACGTTCGGCTGGTCTGCGCCACCAACCTGCCCATTGCCGAGCTCGCCAATGAAAGCCGCTTTCGGAAAGACCTGATCTACCGGATCAACACCGTGGAGATCATTATGCCGCCGCTGCGGAAAAGAGGAAAGGACATCATATTGCTTGCCAACCATTTCAACCAGCTCTACAGCAGGAAATACCTGAAACCGCTGCTGCGTTTCGATGAGGCGGCCGTGGAAAAGCTGCTGCAATATCCTTTCCCCGGCAACGTGCGCGAATTGCAGTACACCATAGAACGGGCCGTGATCATGGCCGAAGGCGACCAGCTAAAAGCCGCCGATCTGCTGTTCTCGCCCATTGAATTCGCCACCGAATCGAGCGAGGAGCCCGATGAAATGAAGCTGAGCGCGATAGAAAAAAATACCATTCTCAAAGTGATCGAAAAGCACAACGGGAATATCACCAAAGCCGCCCGGGAACTGGGTTTGACGCGTACTGCCCTTTACCGGCGATTAAGCAAATATGATATTTAGAAGCACCGGCAACAAGCTGTTTATCAAAGTGCTGCTTTTGTTTACAGTACTCTGCGTGGCCGCCTGGCTGCTGGTAAGATCGGAATTTAAATTCCTGGTGCTGCTGCTGCCGGTGCTGGCTTATCAACTGGTAGACCTCTACAAGTCGCAACGAAAGGCGCAGGATGAACTGGACCAGTTCGTGGAGTCGGTGCATTACCGCGACTTCTCCCGTTATTTCGACGTTAAGCATGCGCCTGCCGAGTTACAGCCGCTGCGCCACGGCTTCAATGAGATCAACAGTACGTTCAAGGTAATCAGCAAGGAAAAAGAAACACAGTACCAATATCTCCAGAAAATACTGGAGCTGGTAGACACGGGCATACTTTCTTTCCAGGTCGACGATGGCCAGGTGGTGTGGATGAACGAATCGCTGAAACGGATGCTTCAATTGCCTTACCTGAAAACGCTAGGCTCGCTGCAGAAACGCGACCAGTCGTTGTATGCCGTGCTCAATGCCATCAGGCCGGGAGAGGCAAAGCTGACTACCGCGCTGATCGACAAAAGCCAGGTGAAAATGATCATATCATGCACCGCTTTCCAGACAGGCGACAAACAGTTCAAACTGATCGCTTTCCAGAATGTGAACGAGGCGATGGACGAAACCGAATCGAAGGCCTGGCAGAAGCTGCTGAATGTAATGACGCATGAGATCATGAACTCGGTGGCGCCCATTTCATCGCTGGCCAGTACGCTTAAAGGACGGCTCGATGCGTCGGCAGGAGAAGACAAAGCCGGCATGCTCGACGACCTGGGGCTGGGCATCGAAACCATACAGCGCCGCAGCGAAGGACTGCTGCGGTTTGCCGAAACCTATCGCAACCTGAACAAGATCAGCGAGCTTCACCTCGAGAAAGTACATGTGCTGGATGTATTCCGCAACCTGCAGCAACTGATGTTGCCCACGCTTGAACACAAAAACATCGAGCTCGAGATCATCATCAAAGAGCCGGAGCTGGAGCTGCAGGCCGACATCAACCTGCTGGAGCAGGTAATGATCAACCTGCTGGTGAATGCGATGGATGCGGTGAAGGAAAGACCCGACCCCAAGATCATCCTTGCCGCGTCGAGCCTGCCCAAGGGCAAGATCAGTATCAAAGTGGCCGATAACGGCGCGGGCATGTCGCAGGAAGTGGTCGATAAAATATTTATCCCCTTCTTCAGTACCAAAAAGACCGGTAGCGGCATCGGCTTAAGCCTGTGCAAGCAGATCATGATGCTGCACAAGGGGAATATCCAGGTACAATCGATAGAAGGAGAGGGGACCGCTTTCCAGCTTATCTTCTGATCAGCGAACGGATAACCCCAGGCGCGAAGCCAGCCAGCTTTGGTGCAGCGGGATCAGCCAGTTGTTTTCAAGCTCGGCTTTGGTGGCCACCACGTTATTGAAAAACAGGTCGTCTTCTTTGATCATGCCGTGCTCCACGGCGTGCTTCAGGTGGGCCATCGGCACCAGTTGGATTTTGTCTTTCACTACAAAAGCCAGCAACTGCCGGTCGAACAACGATACGTTGAATTTCTGTTCCAGCATTTTTATCA
>JAKPBL010000329.1 GCA_029778965.1 Bacteroidota bacterium | reverse complement strand
AACCACGAAGAGCCGGAAGCGTTTCAGAAAAGCCAGCTCCTGCCTTAGGCAGCCGGTATTGCCGCTTTTTAATCCGTCGATATCCATCACCACGATCACCACCCGGACGTTTTTCCGTGCAGCGGCGATCAGCAAAAAACGATGCAGCCGCGGGTACACGGGAAATTTTGCAACCACTATATCATTGGGTTGTATTTTTTGAACGAGCCGGTTCACCTGCAGCCAGCGTTTCAGGTGCACCACCGGGAACCGTCCTTCGGCCAGCGCCAGCGGCGTATAACCGTTGCGCAGCAGGATCTTTTCCTGGTCGTGGTAGCCAATGCCGCCATGGAGGTACTGCACCGGCAGGTCGTTCTGTAAGAAATATTTTTGCGGGCCGGCTTTGCCGCTAAACAACCATTGCCAGTCGTGGTAAAAACGCTGTGCGGTTTGCGACAGGGTAAAACGGCGGCTGTTAACGGCCGCCTGTTGCAGCCAGTGCTGCAGCAGTGAATCGTTGCTGGCCAGGTTTTCCAGGAGATCAGCGAACTCACCGATGCCGGTATATGAAAAACTGCTGCCGGCAAGCAGGCTTTCAGCCGGCAGGTAAGACGGGCCGCTAAAAGGCCGTGCCGCGCGGATGGCGTCGAAATAATTCCCCGTCGCTTTCGTCAAACCATATTGCTCTGCTATGTTGTAATAAGCCAGGGAGGTTTCCACGGCGGGGCACCAGATAACATGGCTGTTGTGCAGCAGCGTCGTGTATTCCCGGTGGGTGAGCCATTTTTCGTGCAGTTGCAGGGCGACATACTGCCCTTTCCATGCTTTGATCTCTTCGAGCAGGGGCTCCGTTTCCTTACCCGTCGCTTTGCCCGCAATGCATATCGTACAGCGTACTGCTTTTTTCTCGAGTGCTTCTGCCAACGGGATCACCTGGTCGTAGCGCCGGCGCCCGGCATCGATGGTTCCCATAAGGGCAATGGTAAGCGGCAGGCCGGCAGGCGGGGCGGGCGATTCCTGGTAAAGGGTGCCCGGCACCAGGTGAACGGTTTGACGCGCACCGGCCAGCCGGATCACCAGTCGCTGGCGCATGTCGTCGGTAAAAACAGCGAAGGCATCTATATACCTGCGCAATAACTGCATACCCCGTCGGCGAACCAATGAACGGAGGCCGACCGCAGGTTCGTCGAACAGCGAATTGACCGCATGCACCACCAGTACTTTGGTTGCCTGGCGCTGCCGGCGGGCAACCCATGCATGCAGCAGGAAATTATTACTTAATGTATTGTACCATATCAACGCGGGCTTCCATGCCGCAAGGGTTTTCGAAAAGCGTTGAATAAACGCATAGTTGGTTTCATCCTTCTCTATCAGGAGCCATTGCAAGGTATTGTGCGGCACGGGTATTTGCTCTTCGATCTGCTGTTTGCATGCCAGGTTACTGCAAACAAGCACTTCGTAATGATTGCAGAGAAACAGCGTGAGCAGCGGCGCGGCTGTTTCGAAATGTTCCATTTCGTAGAAGGCTATCTTCATGGGGCTTTGCGTGCCGTCATCGAAAAGCCGAAGCGGTTTTCGGAACTGATGGTGGCTGCTTCGAATTGTTCATGATGGTACCACACCGCTACGTCCGACGGCAGTTGTTCGGTACGGTACTGCGGGCTCAGTATATCCATCAGGTTGATCATATTGGTTCGCCAATGCTTCTTCTTTCCCCGCAGCCACGACGCCAGTTGCAGGAACGGCAGCAGAAAAATGGCGTATAACCACCATTGCCAGCGGGCGGGAATGGAACTGGTAACCGGCCGGGCGGCGCACATGAGCTTATGGATAACATTGTCGTATGGCTTGTATAGCCAAACAGTGAGATATCCGCCGGGTTTCACCTTGGCGGCTGCTTTCCGGAAGGCGGCAACGGTATCGGGTGTATGGTGCAATACACCGCTGGCATATACCAGGTCGGCCATGCCATCCCTGAAAGGCATGAACTGCAGGTCGGCCTGTATATAATGACAGTTGTTGCGGGCATTGGCCGCCTGCGCACCCATAACACTGTCGCTCACATCCATGCCAATGACCAGCCTCGCCTTTTTTGCCAGCAACTGGCTGCTGATGCCATGGCCGCACCCGATATCGAACACGCACATAGGCGCCAGCGTTTCGTTGGCTAAACCGATCTCCTGCCACAACTGGGCTTCGAACTCGTTTTTATCAAGATTCCAGATGGCCACCTGCCTGTTTTTTTCGATGGTCTTCCACTCCCTGCTGAAGCTTTTCTGTGTGGCGCTGACGCTGGCTGTATTTTTTGCCACCTGGTCGCCGAACCGGGACAACGCTGTTTCCTTTCGCTGCCCGTAATCGGGCAGGTGTTGCTGCAGCCAGGCGCCATGCGTTAGGAAACTGTTGGGCAGCAGGCGCGGAACACCCTGCAGCACAGGGTAGAACATACCGCTGCCGGCAAATAAAATGCCGGTAGTAATATCATCGCCGCCGGCGGATTCGATAACGGTCAATTGCAGGTCGCTGCCGGTAAGCGGACAAACCAGGTATGGAAGCAGTGCTTTCTGCATTAAATAGTAAATAGCCTTGCGGCTGTTTTCTACTTCAGGGCGCTGATAATGGCAACAAACTCTTCGGCATTCAGTGATGCGCCGCCTACCAGTCCGCCGTCAACGTCAGGGCCTGCAAAGATCTCTGCGGCGTTGGCGCCTTTTACGCTGCCGCCGTACAGGATAGATATTTGGTCTGCGGTTGCCTGCCCGTATTTTTTGGCCAGCACCGAACGGATAAAGGCGTGCATTTCCTGCGCCTGTGCGGCAGAGGCTGTTTTACCGGTACCGATGGCCCAGATGGGCTCATACGCGATCACAATATTGGTCAGTTGAGCAGCATCGAGGTGAAACAAAGATTCTTCCAGTTGCCCGGCCACCCATTCGTTTTGTTGCGAGGCTTCGCGTACCGACAGCGATTCTCCGCAACAGAATATAGGCTGGATCGCGGCGCCGAGCAAGAGGTCGATCTTGGCTGCCAGGTCGTGGTTGCTTTCATTGAAATATTCACGGCGCTCGCTATGCCCCACGATACAATAGCCGATACCGATCGATTGCAGCATGTCGGCAGAAACCTCACCGGTATAAGCGCCTGATTTTTTCTGGTAGCAGTTTTGTGCAGCCACATACAGGTTCTTTTCACTTCCGAGCTTCGTTTTGGCCATAACCAGGTAGGGAAAAGGAACGGCTACAATGGCGAGCTGGTTCGCCTGCAAGGCCGGCTTGGCTTTGAGAATACCGGCCAGCAGCGTTTCTCCCTGCTGGTACGTACAATTCATTTTCCAGTTGGCGGCAGCGATTT
>JAKPBL010000546.1 GCA_029778965.1 Bacteroidota bacterium | reverse complement strand
CCGTCCCCCGGCTGCCGGTCATCTCTCCCACTATCCTCTGCAAAATATCGTTGATCGAATCCATTACCTGGGTCGGCATTGTACCATCTAAAACTGTTTACAATGTTCGGGTCTCAAGTACTTCGTATCTGCCTGTTGTGCAGTATTCTTATCAGTGTGTCTGTTTCGGCGGGCAGCCTGCATACGCCGGTTCCCATGGTGGCTGCCGTCACCGAAACCGCGGTTTCAGGCAGGCAGCAGGCAAACGGCTTTGTCGATGCCTACCTGCGCAGCAATACCGAAACCTTGTCTGCCATCAGGAAGAAAAGCAGGCATACCTTCCGCACCATGGACAAAGTGTTGCGCACGTACAAATTACCGCTCGAATTGAAATACCTGGCCGTGGTAGAATCGGAGTTGAATACAAACGCCCTGTCGAAAGTGGGCGCCGCCGGTACCTGGCAACTGATGCCTGAAACGGCGCGCGACCTGGGGCTGGCGGTAAGCGACAGCATCGACCAGCGGCTGAACCTTCATTTAAGCACCAAAGCCGCCGCTTTATATTTACGTGACCTGTACGGCGAGTTTGACAACTGGCTGCTGGCCCTCGCAGCCTATAACTGCGGACCGGGACCTGTTTACAAGGCGATCCGCAAATCGGGCAGCCGTGATTTCTGGGCGTTGCAGCAATACCTGCCTGCCGAAAGCAGGGGCCATGTAAAAAAATACATAGCCACCCATCTTTATTTTGAAGGAAAGGAATCTGAATTCGTACTGGCTGAATAATGGCACCAAAAAAACGGGCTGCCCGATAGCAGCCCGTTGTAATCCATCGTCACAAACCATAAAAAGGTAACAGCCATCAATGTGCCGCACTCTTGTCGTCGCTTACGGCGCCATTGGCCACAAATTTGATCTGGACAGCCTTGTCGCCGGTTGCGCCTGGCCGCCCGATCAATAACACGGTATAGATTTTATTGGCCTCAAGCTCAATGGTGCGGCTGGCATCCACACCGGCACCTGCATTTTTTACGGCAACTGCCAGGTTACCTGCCGGTACCAGGGCGAAGCCGGAAATATGCGCAAAAGCGGCATTTTCGCTGACAAGATCGGCACCACCGGCCGACAAAGTAACACGCTGCTCGTGTACACTATCGGCCACCGCGTTGATATAACGCACAAATGCATGGCCGGCATTATAATGAAGTGTATCGAGCCGGTCGTTCACCACCACCGTTTTGAAGTTGCTATCGGCGCTCACTACAAAGAGCGAATAGTACTGGCTGTCTACGCTGTTGAAACCGGTTTGCGGCGTAAGCGTCACTCCTGAATAATAGTCGTACGCCCAGGTGCTGCGGTTCCCGGTATAGATAGGCAAATAAGCGCCCGTATAATTGGTGTACCGCAACGGCTGGTTCACGAGGTTGTTTCCATCCAGCTTAATGCCAATGCCGTCTGCATCGGGCGACAGGTTAAAGGCCATCAATCCGCCAGCCGGTATATTAGGCTGCGGGCCGTCGTTTTTCATACAGGCGCTAAACAATGCCGACATCAGCAGCAGCAACACGGATCCCTGCAAAATTCTTTTCATATTGGTTCTTTTTGTGGAGTAAGATCGTCTGCGACGCATCATCGTTAAGACGTAGGTTATTGACCGATCGTTTGCCCGTCGCGTTGCTTGCGAATTCCATTTAGGAACCTGTTAACAAAACAAAGCGGGGATGTGTAATTCGTTACACATCCCCGCTCCTGTTTGTACGTTGTCTGTTTATATTTTTACCCAGGCTTGCTTTTTATTGCTTTCAACAATTCTTTCACAGATCAGCAGTTCCCGGAGACCATCGGCAAAAGTCGGGAAGGTCGGGTGCTCGGGCTGCTTACCTGCCGCCACTGCTGCATA
>JAKPBL010000316.1 GCA_029778965.1 Bacteroidota bacterium | reverse complement strand
GGCCATTTTCGCCCATATGCTCGACGCCGATTACCAGGCCATCTGGAAAGACGTGGAAGGCGTGATGAACGCCGATCCCAAAAAATACCCCAACGCCCAACTGATCCCGGTGCTGAACTATACCGAAGTGATCGAGATGGCCTATTATGGCGCACAGGTCATCCACCCAAAAACCATCAAACCGCTGCAGAACAAAAACATCCCGTTGTACGTAAAGTGCTTTCTTGACCCGTCGCTGCCCGGCACGGTGATCCATAACCAGCCCGTGCAGCACCTGCCGCCAATCATCGTTATGAAAGAGAACCAGGTATTGCTGCACCTCAAATCGAAGGACTTCAGCTTTATCGGCGAACAATCGGTGGCAAAGTTGTATCACCTCTTCGAACAATTGGCTTTCAGGCCCAACCTGACACAAAACGGGGCCATAAGCCTTACCTGCTGTCTCGACGACCGCCCCGAAAAGCTGGAGCAACTGGCCCTGGCCGCCGCCGGCTATTTTGATGTAACGGTTGAAAAGGGTCTTCGCTTACTCACGGTCAGGCATTACCTCCCCGACATCGTGACTGCACTTGTCGGGCAGCAGGAAATCGTGCTGCAACAGCAAACACCCGAAACTGTACAATTAGTGTTACGTTAAGAAAGCAACATAACCTGCGCTGAAGAAACAGTACGGCCTGTATTACACTAGAAATTACCGGAACCTACGCATCGGGCGTTTTGTCGGCCTCGATCAAAATGGTTTGTTTGAGCTTCATCGGCACCGTCTTTTTTTCACGGATGGCCGGCGCCCAGTCGGGCATTTTTTCCAGTTCATCGAGCAGGTACTCATTCAACTGGTCGTTGCCGCCCTTCAGTATGCGCGGATTCAGCACCTTGCCGTCTTTGTCTATAATGAACTCGACCAATACGTATGCCGTGTGCTGGTCTTCATTGAGGTAAGGCGACAGCTCCCTGTTGAGCTTTTTCAGGTAATCCCTGAATGCTTTGGCGCCGCCGGGAAACTCGGGCAGCTTGTGCACAGTGGTGGGTATCTCCTGTTCGTCGAACGGAACCAGTTTTCTTTCTTTTTTCACCACGGCGGGAAGATCGGCTTTGCGGTCGGCATAAGGCAGCGCTTTCCGTACATCGGCGTCGAGCACATAGCTGCCGCGGCCGTTGACCATGATCACAGGTATCTGCCGGTTTTTTTCGAAATAATAAAACACCTCCCGCATGCTGTTGGTGAGATAGCTGTAATCGGCAAAATCACGCACGTACCGGTTCAGGTAATCGACGCTCCTTTTTACATTGAAGCGTACGGGGAAAATATGCACGGGAATAAAATCCTGCCCCAGCGCCTTGGCATTCGACGCCAGCACATACAACTCTTCTATTTGCCCGTCGGTGACGGGAATACACCCCGTCGTTACACAGCTTCCGTGAATATAAATATCGCCGCCGGGCTGGATGGCATCGCTCAGAAAACGGTCGGATGCGTTGGGATAGTTCAGCCCGAGCGACAAATGATAAACGCTGCGGGGATTGAACTCATTGATATAATAAAATCCTTCGGGAACCTGGTAATCGCCTTCCATCCGCTTGGGCCCGAGCGTGCCGGCCATGGCGCACACCTTATAGGTCTTGAACAACTGGAAGGGTTTTTCCTTGTCGCTTTTCACCCATACCTCCAACTGGCTGTCGTATTTGAAAGACCGTATATAGACGTATTTCGCGGGCCATTCCAGCCCCTTTTCACGGAACTGGCGCCGCAGGGAATCTTCTTTTTTGCGGAGCGGATCGCTGAACCGGACACCGGTTTGCCGGGCGTCGAACCCGGGGTTATAAGATGTTTGAGAAAACCCCGTAAAAGCCGCGAGCAGCAGCAGACAGGAAAAAAATTGTTTCATAGTAACGACCCTACCTTGCTAAAATACACATAAAATCGAATAAGCCTACTATTTTCGCGCCATGAAAAAGGTCGGTATACTCGGCGGCGGACAACTGGGCCGCATGCTATTGCAGGAAGCAGCTAATTTTCCCGTCGATACCTGGGTAATGGAAAACGATCCGCATTGCCCTGCGGCCCATCTCTGCCAGCATTTTGTATTGGGCGATATTAGGAATTACGACGATGTGTACCGTTTTGGCAAACAGCTCGACGCCCTCACCATTGAAATCGAATCGGTTAATATCGATGCGCTGGAGCAACTGGAGCGCGAAGGGCTCACCGTCATCCCCCGTCCTTCGGCCCTCCGTATCATACAAGACAAAACGGAGCAGAAGTTATTTTACCAGCAGCACCAGTTGCCGACCGCGCCCTTCGTGATCGTGCAGAACCGCGCGGCGGTGAACGACCTGCTGTCTTTCCTGCCGGCGGTCATGAAGATCGGCAAAGGCGGTTACGACGGCAAAGGGGTACAGGTACTTGAATCGGCCGCCGATACCGGCAAAGCCTTCGATGCGCCCAGCGTGCTGGAGAAAAAAGTGGATATCGACAAAGAGCTGGCCATTTTGGTGGCGGTGGATAAAACAGGGCAAACGGCCATTTACCCGCCGGTTGAGATGGTATTCGATCCTTATCTCAACCTGCTCGACTACCAGATCGCACCGGCCGATATCCAGCAGAAAGTGCTGTGGCGCGCCGAAGCCATCGCCCTTACCCTGGCCAAGGCCCTGCAATCGCCCGGCCTGTTTGCGGTAGAATTGTTCCTGAGCCGCAATGGCGATGTGCTGGTGAACGAAACGGCGCCGCGCGTACACAACAGCGGTCATCACACCATCGAGGCGCAGGTATGCTCGCAATACGAAATGTTGTGGCGCATATTGCTCGATCTGCCCCTGGGCAATACCGCCGCGCTGCACCCCTCCTGCCTGGTGAACCTGGTCGGCGAAGCCGGCTACAGCGGTCCCGCGGCCTACGACGGGCTTTCGGAAGTGCTCAAAATGGACGCCGTGTACGTGCACCTGTACGGGAAAGCCGAAACCCGGCCCGCCCGTAAAATGGGTCATATCACGGTTTTGGGAAAAGACCGGGTCGACCTGGTGTATAAGGCGAATATCATCAAACGCACCCTGAAAGTGGTGTCGGGCACAAAGGAAAATGACCCAGGCAACGTCAAAAGGTGAATTTATACGAAGATTAAAACTGGTAATTGGGATAATTTTACCCGGTTCCAACCTTAAACAGCCGCATGCAACTTTTCATGAGACGTATATTTATTTACCTGCCAATATCCATAACGCTTGCCTTGGGCGCCTGCCATTCAAAAGACGACAAAAAGATCCAGCCACCCCAGGCGGGCGCCACCAGACCCAATCCGACCATCAAGGTAGAGGCATTTGTGGTGAATCCCTCGGCCGTGAGCGAAAAGCTCGAAGTGCCGGGCAGCCTGCTGCCTTTTGAAGCCACCGAGCTGCGTTCTGAAGTGTCGGGCCGCATCACCCAGTTGAATATCCGCGAGGGGCAATCGGTGGGCAGGGGCGCACTGCTGGTCAAGCTCTACGACGCCGACCTGCAGGCCCAGTTGAAAAAACTGCAGGTGCAACTGGAAACAAATGAAAAAACGGCCCAGCGCCAGTCGGAACTCCTGAAGATCGACGGTATCAGCAAGCAGGAATACGACCTCAGCGAACTGGCGGTAAATAATACCAAAGCCGATATCGAGCTGATCAGAACATCCATCGAAAAAACAGAAATCAGGGCGCCCTTCAGCGGCCGCATCGGGTTGCGCAATGTGAGCCTCGGCGCTTATGTAACTCCCGCCACCCTGATCACTAATATCAGGCAGGAAGACCAGCTCAAGCTGGAGTTCACTGTTCCCGAAAAATACAGCAGCCGTCTCGGGGCAGGCAAGATGGTGAGCTTTACGGTGGAAGGATTGGCCCGGCCGGCGAGCGCCCGTATCATGGCCACCGAAGAAGCCATCACCGAAGACAGCCGCAGCCTCCGCATCCGCGCGGTGGTGCAGGGCAAGGCGCCTCAGCTCATCCCCGGCGCCTTCGCCAAGGTAACCCTAGATTTCGGCCAGGATAAAAACGCGCTGATGATTCCCAGCCAGGCCGTGATTCCCCAGGCCCGCGACAAGAAAGTGATCGTGTTCCGCGGCGGCAAAGCCAGCTTTGAAACCGTTACCACCGGCGTGCGCGATTCCAGCAAGGTGCAGGTGATCTCCGGGCTCGCCAAAGGCGATACCGTAGTGACCAGCGGACTGCTTACCATTAAACCCGATGCCAAATTGGAAATCGCCAAACTGATCGAATAAGATGAATATTTCCGAACTGAGCCTGCGGCGGCCTGTACTGGCCATTGTGATGAATATCATCATCATTGTATTCGGACTGATCGGGTACAAATTTCTCGGCGTGCGCGATTACCCCGCCATTGATCCGCCGATCGTGAACGTGCGCACTTCTTATGCCGGCGCCAACGCCGATATTATCGAATCACAGATCACCGAACCGCTTGAAAAATCGATCAACGGCATCGCCGGTGTAAAAAATATCACGTCGAGTTCCAACCAGGGAACCAGCAATATCACCGTTGAATTCGATCTGTCGATCGACCTCGAAGCCGCCGCCAACGATGTGCGCGATAAGGTGTCGCAGGCGGTGCGTTCGCTGCCTGAAGACCTCGATGCGCCGCCGGTAGTGTCGAAAGCCGATGCCAGCGCCGACTTCATTCTCGCGATGACCGTGCAGAGCACTACCCGCAACCAGTTGCAGGTAACCGAATACGCCACCAATAACCTGCTCGAAAGACTGCAGACCATCCCCGGCGTGAGCGGCATCCAGATATGGGGCGAGAAGAAATACGCCATGCGCATCTGGTTCGATCCCGCAAAGCTGTCGGCCTACGGCCTCACGCCTTCCGACGTCGAAACGGCCCTGCGCACCCAGAACGTGGAGCTGCCGTCGGGAAAGATATCGGGCAATGCCACCGAACTGACCGTTCGCACCTTCGGTTTGCTCAACACCGAAGAAGAGTTCAACAATATCATCGTAAAAAACGTGAACGGCGCCGATATCAAAGTGAAAGACATCGGTGAAGCGGTGCTTGGTCCCGAGAACGAAGAGACCATTTTGAAAGAAAGCGGCATCCCGATGATTGCGCTGGCGATCATTCCGCAGCCCGGCTCCAACTACGTGGCCATTTCCGAAGAGTTTTACAAACGATTTGCGCAGATCG
Organism: Bacteroidota bacterium; assembly: GCA_029778965.1. Classification (GTDB taxonomy): domain Bacteria; phylum Bacteroidota; class Bacteroidia; order Chitinophagales; family Chitinophagaceae; genus Flavihumibacter. The sequence continues at coordinate 1,471 of JAKPBL010000316.1, read as the reverse complement.
AGAAAGACCTGCCCGAAGACCTCAGCCTCAATGTCGGCCTCGACCAGACCAAGTTCATCAAACGCTCCATTCTCGAAGTGCAGGAAACCCTGCTCATCTCTTTTTCGCTGGTAGTGCTGATCATATATATGTTCTTCCGCGACTGGATCATTGCGATACGGCCGCTGATCGATATTCCCGTGTCGCTGATCGGCGCGTTTTTCATCATGTACCTGATGGGGTTCACGATCAATGTGCTTACCCTGCTGGCCATTGTGCTGGCAACGGGACTGGTGGTGGATGACGGCATCGTGGTCACGGAAAACATCTATAAAAAGATGGAGAAGGGCATGGAAAAATGGCTGGCGGCGAAGGAGGGCTCGAAGGAAATTTATTTTGCGGTGATCGCCACTTCCATTACGCTGGCGGTGGTATTCCTGCCCATTGTATTCCTGCAGGGATTTGTGGGAAGGTTGTTCCGTGAATTCGGTATCGTGGTGGCGGGAGCCGTGCTGATCTCGGCCTTTGTGTCGCTGACGCTGACGCCCGTACTCAACGTGAAGCTGACCCGCAAAGTGCACAGGAACTCCTGGTTCTATAACAAAACCGAACCCTTTTTCCAGTGGATGGAAAGAAGCTATCGCAGCTCGCTGAATGCGTTTATGCGTGTCCGTTGGCTAAGCTGGGTGATCGTGGTGATTTGTCTCGGTATTATTGCCTTTATCGGCAGCAAGATACAATCGGAACTGGCGCCGATGGAAGACCGCAGCCAGTTCAGGCTGACCATTACGGCGCCCGAAGGAACCGCCTATGACTACATGGAGAAATACATCGACCGGCTCAGCCAGTTCGTGATGGATTCGGTGCCCGAGAAAAAGGTAATGATCACCGTTACGGCGCCCGGCTTCGGCGGCGGCAGTGTGAACTCCGGCTTTTTGCGCATGATGCTGGTGGACCCCGATCAGCGCACGCGCAGCCAGCAGGAGATTGTGGATATGATCAACCGCAACCTGCCACGCTTCAATGAAGCCAGGGCCTTCGCCATCCAGGAGCAGACCATTTCGGTGAACCGCCGCGGCGGATTACCCGTTCAGTTCGTGATACAGAACGTGAACTTCGACAAGATCAAGGAAGCTCTGCCGAAATTCCTCGACGCCGCCAATGCCGACCCTACTTTCCAGGGCGTGGACGTGGATCTCAAGTTCAACAAGCCCGAACTGCGCCTGAACATAGATCGGCTGAAGGCCAGCCAGCTCGGCGTATCGATACAGGATGTTTCCACCACCCTGCAGTTGGCGCTCAGCAACCGGCGACTCGGTTATTTTACGAAAGACGGAAAGCAGTACCAGGTGATCGGGCAGTTGTCGCGCAACGAACGCGATGAGCCCACCGATCTCAAAGCCATTTATGTACGCAATAAAAACGGGCAGAGCATATCGCTCGACAATATTGCGCATTTCGAAGAAGAGACGACGCCGCCGACTATTTATCA
>JAKPBL010000254.1 GCA_029778965.1 Bacteroidota bacterium | reverse complement strand
CAATCGTCTGGTCGACAATGGCATCGCCACCGCTGCTGAATTTGGCGTGTATGGCCCCGAGGGGAAATGGCTGATCGAAGGGGAGGGCGTAATTCCCGATATCGAGGTTGACAACCTTCCTTTTGAAACCTATAAAGGGAAAGACGCCCAACTGGAATACGCGGTGAAATACCTGCAGCAGCAGATCAGGGAAAAGCCTGTTCCGGTACCGCCGCCGCCGCCACATCCCAACAAGGCATTCAGGTATAACCAATAAGGCCGGCCTTCGGTTAACGCTGCCATTGCTTTCAAATGGTAAACAGCATGGAAGAGGTATTTACAATGCCTTCCGCAACCTTACGAGCTCTTCCAGCAAGGAGGGCAGCAGGTCCAGTTGCAGCATATTCGCGCCGTCGCTTAAAGCCACTGCCGGATCAGGATGGGTCTCGATGAACAGACCGTCGGCGCCGGCCGCCAGGGCTGCTTTGGCTATGGTGCCGATCAGTTGCGGGTTGCCACCGGTTACGCCCGAAGTCTGGTTGGGCTGTTGCAGGCTGTGCGTAACATCCATTACCACCGGTACGCCTTGCGCCTTCATCCAGGGAATGTTCCGAAAATCAACTACCAGGTCCTGGTACCCGAAGGTGGTGCCGCGCTCGGTCAAAATAATTTTGTCATTGCCTGCATTGCGGATTTTTTCTACCGCAAATTTCATGGCAGGCCCGCTGAGGAATTGCCCTTTCTTGACATTGACTACTTTACCGGTTTGCGCTGCAGCCACCAGCAAGTCGGTTTGCCGGCACAAAAAAGCCGGTATCTGCAGCACGTCTGCGTATTCGGCGGCCGGCGCCGCTTCGTCGTGCGCGTGGATATCGGTAGTGGTGGGCAGGTGAAATCGCTGGCCTGTTTTCTTCAGCAGGGCCAAACCGAGCTCGTCGCCCAAACCGGTAAACGACGCAGCCGAGGTGCGGTTCGCCTTTCTGTACGACGACTTGAAAATATAGGGGATACCCAGTCGGTTACAAACAGCGCTGACCTTCTCTGCGACCTCCGTCAGCAGGTTCTCGTTCTCGATTACACAAGGGCCGGCGATGAGAAAAAAGTTCTTTTCGTTGTATTGCTGGCCGGTAAAAAGTTCTTGTAAGAAAGGTTGCATAATTGAAGTCAAAAATAGGAAACCTGCGTTGTATGGCCTCGACCTACACTGCCGGCGACCATTTTTACCTTTAATAGATGAACTATTTGTCAGGGAAATGATACATGGTAATGGATTTGTTGAGCCCCAGGAATTTTTCCAGATAAGTTTTCCCCGTTGGGAATAGCTGCCGCATTTGACCTTTTGACAAAAGCTGAACCTCTTTTACCTGTTGAACGGCTTTTTCCCTATCAGGTATTTTGTCATAATGCCCCATATTAAAATGTTGGGTAAGAAATACTTGCACGCCAAATGGAAGAAATTGAAAGAAGGGAAACATCCAGTGGGGCTCGATGGGGAAATAACGGTTAGGTGTTTGTATATAATAATATTTTCCCGTGCGCATAACCTCATTGGCCATCTTTTTCTGGTTTTCAAAACTGAACAGATGCTCTATTACGGAATTGGAAAAGACGATATCAAATTCCCGGTCTTTGATGGAAGCCAGATTACAGGCATTCCCTTCTATGCTCGTGAAGTTTGGATATCTGACAGGTTCTTTTTCCAGGTTCAGAAGTGTTACATAAACATTTGGGTAATTGGTGAAATTCATTCTTTCCCAAAAAAGCTCTGTGCCGCCAACGTCTAATATTCGAATTGGCTGACCGTTCGATATCTTGTCCAGCTGAGAGAGAAAAAATTTGAACCGCTTTTCTCTGAACTTTTGGTTGGCGGAAGTTGCAGAAGCTGGGTTAAAAAAGGATGTTGACATTTTGTTGCGTCAGAGGTTTAACAGTGGTTGCTGTAATCTTTTGTCAAGTGGCAAAAATAGGGAACCTATGCTGTATGGCCACCAATAACTGGGCAAGGCCACCGGTTACGGGTTACCGAATGCTCCCACCCAGGCCCCAGGCGACTGTTTTTTACTTCTGATTTTTTACTTTTGACTTTATAAACTGTTTCCCCATTGGCAAAAGAAAAAATCCTGGTGATCGGCGCCTGCGGACAAATAGGCGTTGAACTGACCCTGGCGCTTAGAAAAATTTATGGCAATAGCAATGTGCTGGCAGCCGATCTCCGCGAAGAAAATGAACTGCTGCACGGCACCGGTCCCTATGTGTCGATCGATGCGCTCAATAAGGAAATGCTGCATGTGCTGGTCATCCGCCAGGGCATTACCAAGGTGTATCTGCTGGCCGCCATCTTATCCGCCACCGGCGAAAAAAATCCCAACCTGGCCTGGCACCTGAATATGCAGAGCCTGCTGAATGTGCTCGACATCGCCCGGGAAGAAAAATTGCATAAGGTGTACTGGCCTTCGTCGATCGCGGTATTCGGGCCTACGTCGCCGAAAAAGGACTGTCCGCAGTTTACGATCATCGAGCCCACCACCGTTTATGGCATTTCCAAATATGCCGGTGAGTTCTGGTGCAATTATTATCACCAGCGTTTCGGCGTTGATGTGCGCAGCCTGCGCTATCCCGGTCTTATCAGCTATAAATCGGCGCCCGGCGGCGGCACTACCGATTATGCCGTGGAGATATTCCATGAAGCCCTCGAAGAGGGTCGCTATACCTGTTTTCTGTCTGAAGACACTTACCTGCCCATGATGTATATGCCCGACGCCATCCGGGCCACCATCGAGCTGATGGAATCGCCGGCCGACCGCATTAGCGTGCGCACCTCGTACAATCTCTCGGGCATGAGCTTTTCGCCCAAAGAAATAGCGGCCGCTATTAAAAAGGAGATACCCGGCTTCGTCATGCAATATGCGCCCGACTACCGGCAGGCCATTGCGGATAGCTGGCCCCGCAGCATCGACGACAGCGTAGCCCGCGCCGACTGGGGTTGGAAAGAAGAGTACGACCTGGAGCGGATGACAAAAGATATGCTGTACAACCTGCGTAAAACCGATCATCCGTAACTTGCTCCATCAATTTAATGGACTATGACCAAAATGGTTAAGGCGATCCGTATCACAGCAATGCTGGCCTGTGCGGGCATTGCGATGGCAAATAACCCCGTACCGGTAGAAAGCAACCGCCCGGCGCCCGGCAAACCACTGAAAACCGGCCTTTGGAAAGGTTTCCTGCTGCGCACCGACGGCGAGCCGATCGTTTTTAATTTTGATGTCAGTTATCCCGGCGGTCAGCCGCTGCTTCGCATCCACAACGCCAGCGAGCGGCTGGAAGTGAAACAGGTGGAGCAGGCAGGCGATTCCCTCTTTATCGAAATGCCTTTTTTTGAGTCGTCGTTCCGGGTGCAGTTGCAAAAAGATGGCTCGCTGGCCGGCA
>JAKPBL010000251.1 GCA_029778965.1 Bacteroidota bacterium | reverse complement strand
CGCGGGAACGATAAAGGTTTCGGCGTAATGGACCACGAAAGACGGGAAAGCGCCGGAAGGGCTCTCCACGATGGCTTCGCGGCCCTCTACCAGGTTCAGCACATTTACCGATCCGTCGCAATGATGCATCACCGGCTTGCTGAACCAGTGGCGGCGGGTTTCTATGAATTCCCGTTCATGCAGGCCGGTTCTTTCTTCGCGCCAACCATCGCCTTCTGCGATCGTAACCACGGCATTGACGAGCTCCGCACGGGTATTCCCGGGCGTACGGCTCCAGTCGATCACTTCCCGGCCACGGCTGATATTGATCGGGCGGGGTTTCCCATCGAGACCCATACGGCCCCAATCCCACAATTTGAAGGTGAAAATATATGGCGTGGCGCTGATCTCCAGCACCATTGAATTCGTACCCGAACAATGAATCGTACCTGCGGGTATCAGCACATGGTCGTGTTTTTTTACCGGCCATATTTCTACATATTTCCCGGCGTCGAAGGGCGCTCCGCCCGACTGCGCTTCCTGCAGGTCGGCGAACATCCGGTCGCGGTCCACTTCTTCTTTAAGACCGAGATACACTACCGCATCGTCGGCCGCATCGAGCAAATAATAACTTTCATCCTGTGTATAGTCCATGCCGAAATGCTCGCGGATATATTCTTTGTAGGGGTGCACCTGCAAACTCAGGTTACCGCCCTGCATGGTGTCGAGAAAATCGAACCGTATGGGAAACTCGTCGCCGAAACGGGCCTGCACCGGGTTGCCCAGCAGGTTCCTGGCCTGCGAAAATACCAGGTTGACAGAAGGCGTTTCGAATACCAGGTCGTTGAATTTGATCAGCAGGCTGTTCTCTTCGGGTACACAATCAAAGCACCATGCGAAATTCTTTGCGCTGCGGTCGAGGTCGCAGTATTCTTTCATCCATTGGCCGCCCCAGGGACCGGGATCAAAAAACGGAACCACGCGGAAAGGGCGGTGCGTCAACCGGGCAAATGCCTCGTTCAGGGCGGCGCCCTGCACCATTTTAGGATCGCCTGGAACGGTTGTGTCTATCACATAATCCCAGCGGCCCATCAGTTTTTTCTTGAGCTTGTCGGCCACCCGCCAGTCAACAAAAAAAGCCTGCTTGTATTGCAATGAAGCTTTGGCTGTGTGGTTCGTTACACCCAGGTTGCCGACCTGGTTGCGCCTGAAACGCAGTTGCCCTTCCCAGCGGGGCATGTCGAAATACACCAGCAACTGGTACTCGGCCGGCACCAGCGCGGCGCCGGGGCCGTAAATAAAAACCAGTTCCTCACCGGCCAGCGAAGCGCGCAGGGCTTCCACTTTCCGCTGGTCGATAAAATCAGCTATTCCTAACCGTGTTATATAACCGAAAATTTCGTCGTCGGTTACATCGGGATATACCAGCTTCTCAATATCCGCCGGCGGCAGCAGGTATTCTTCACTATACACCAGCCTGCCTTTCAGGCCTGCTGCCAGGGCCGCCCGCACTTCGTCTTCGAGCAGTCCGGGATAACATTCCAGCACCACCGTTTTTTGCGTACCCGGCAGCGCTGCTGCCGCGGTATTGATTTGGGAACAGATATCCGTCCATCCGCGCCAGGAGATCTCACCCCGCTGGTTGAAATCCACCAACGGGAATTTGTCGTAATTCGATACATATGCCATTAGCAAACAATTTTAACAGGGTTAGGGATGGGCCACCAATACCGGCCGGCCGTCTTCTTCCACCAGG
>JAKPBL010000211.1 GCA_029778965.1 Bacteroidota bacterium | reverse complement strand
GCACGATGGCCTGGTATTCGCGCAAAATGTCATTCAGCCGCACATTTACGCCTACATTGGCGTGGCAGCGGAATTCAATGCCTTCCTCTTCCAGTAAAGCGATACGACGATCGATCACCCATTTCTCCAATTTAAAATCGGGTATGCCATACCGTAAGAGTCCGCCGGGCTTTTCATCGCGCTCGAAAACCGTCACCTGGTGACCCGCATAGTTGAGCTGGGCGGCGGCGGCCAGGCCTGCGGGACCAGAACCGATCACCGCTACCTTTTTCCCGCTGCGCATATTCGGCTTGCGCACTTTTACCAGCCCTTTTTCAAAAGCGATCTCGATGATGTGCCGTTCGATCTCTTCGATGGTGATAGCCGGCTGGTTGATGCCCAGCACACAGGCGGTTTCGCAGGGCGCCGGACAAATGCGCCCGGTAAACTCGGGAAAATTATTGGTTGAGCTGAGAATGTCGTATGCTTCCTGCCAGTTGCGGTGGTACACGGCATCGTTGAACTCGGGGATCACATTGCCCAGCGGACAACCGCTGTGGCAAAAAGGAATGCCGCAGTCCATACAGCGCGATGCCTGTTCATTCAGTTTCTTCTCCGAGAAACGCAGTATAAATTCGTTGTAATCGTTCACGCGTTCCTGTACGGGCCTTTTGCCGGGCAGCTCGCGGGTGAATTCCAGGAATCCGGTGGGTTTACCCATATCTAATCCATTAGTGTGTTTGCATGATTTTTTTAGTGGCCAGCACGGCTTTGTAATCGCGGGGGAAAACTTTTACAAAGTTCCGCAGCTGGTTGTCGAAGTCTTTCAGGATGAACTGCGCCACGGTGCTGCCGGTGTGCCGGTAGTGCGCTTCGATCAGTTCTTTCAGTTCGGCAATATCTTCGTCTGCTACCGGATCCAGATCGACCATTTCGTGGTTGCAGTTGCCGCTGAAGTTTCCTTTCACGTCGTAGATGAAAGCGATGCCACCGCTCATACCTGCTGCAAAGTTGCGACCGGTACCACCGAGTATCACCACTTTGCCGCCGGTCATGTATTCGCAACCATGGTCGCCTACGCCTTCCACCACGGCTGTTGCGCCTGAGTTTCGCACGGCAAAACGTTCGCCCGCTTTTCCGCGAATGAAAGCACGGCCAGAAGTGGCGCCGTAAAAGGCCACATTGCCGATGATGCTGTTTTCTTCAGGAACAAAACCGGCTAACAGGGATGGATACACGATAAGCTGCGCGCCGCTGAGCCCCTTGCCGAAATAGTCGTTCGCATCGCCTTCCAGCTCAAGGGTTACGCCGCGGGTATTAAAGGCGCCGAAACTCTGGCCCGCTGTGCCGGTAAGCTTTATGTGGATGGTATCGTCGGGCAGGCCGGCCGATCCGTATTTTTTCGAAATCTCGTTGGAAAGTATCGTGCCGATGGTACGGTCGGTATTGATGGTGTCGAAGCTGGCAAATACCTGCTGTCCGTTTTCGAGTGCAGGCTTCGCTGCAGCCAGTATCTTCCAGTCGAGTACCTGGGCCAGTCCGTGGTCCTGTTCTTCCTGCTTATACAATCCGACAAAAGGCCCTGCAGGCTCTTTATACACGATAGGCGAGAGGTCGAGATTCTTATATTTCCAGTGCTTGCATTCTTTGGTGGGCTCCAGGTATTCCACCTGGCCTACCATTTCATTCACCGTGCGGAAGCCGAGCTCGGCCATGATCTCGCGCAGCTCTTCCGTAATAAAACGGAAAAAGTTCACCACATGATCGGGGTCGCCTTTGAAGCGCTTGCGCAGCTCCGGGTCTTGCGTAGCCACGCCCACGGGGCAGGTGTTTAAATGACATTTGCGCATCATGATACAACCCTCCACTACCAGGGCGGCAGTCGCCACGCCCCATTCTTCGGCGCCGAGCAAAGTGGCAATGGCAATATCGCGACCGGTTTTCATTTGCCCGTCGGCCTGCAATACCACGCGGCTGCGCAACTTGTTTTTCACCAGGGTCTGGTGGCTTTCGGCAAGACCGAGCTCCCAGGGCAGCCCGGCATGCTTGATGGAGCTCATGGGCGATGCGCCTGTTCCGCCGTCGAAACCGGCGATCAGGATCACATCTGCCTTGGCTTTGGCTACGCCGGCGGCGATGGTGCCCACACCGGCCTTGCTTACCAGCTTCACGCTGATGCGGGCGGCACGGTTGGCATTCTTTAAGTCGAAGATGAGCTGCGCCAGGTCTTCGATCGAATAAATATCGTGGTGCGGCGGCGGTGAGATCAGTCCCACACCGGGTGTGGAGTGGCGTACGCGGCCGATCCAGTCATCGACTTTATGGCCGGGCAGTTGTCCGCCTTCACCCGGCTTGGCGCCCTGCGCCATTTTGATCTGCAATTCATCAGCTTGGGTAAGGTAATAGCTGGTTACGCCGAACCGCGCCGATGCCACCTGTTTGATGGCGCTGCGCATCGAGTCGCCATTGGCCATGCGTTCGTAGCGCAGCTCGTCTTCTCCGCCCTCACCGGTATTGCTTTTGGCGCCGATGCGGTTCATGGCGATGGCCAGGGTGGAATGCGCTTCGTGCGAAATGGAGCCGAAGCTCATGGCGCCGGTGGCGAAACGTTTCATGATCTCGCTGGCGGGTTCCACTTCTTCGATGGAAATGGAAGGCCGGCCGGATTTGAATTGTAGCTGGCTGCGCAGGGTGGCTGCACGTTCGCCCTGGTCGTTGACGAGCTTGCTGTATTTTTTAAATGCCTCGTAGTCGTTGCGGCTGGTGGCATATTGCAGCGCATGAATAGTCTGCGGATTGAAAAGGTGGAACTCGCCTTTGCGCTTCCACTGGTAGATGCCGCCGGTGGGCAACCGGTCGACCGGGATATTCTTACGGCTGAAAGCAAGCAGGTGTTTGGCCAGCGCTTCGCGGGCAATTTCATCGAGACCCATGCCTTCAATGCGCGAAGTGGCGCCGGTGAAGTATTTGTCCACCACCTGGCGGTTGATGCCGATGATCTCGAATATCTGCGCACCCTGGTAAGACTGCAGGGTGGAGATGCCCATTTTCGAGAACACTTTCAGTAATCCGTCGCAAACGGCTTTGATATAATTTTTCTTGAGCTGATCGGGGTCCAGTGGTGTATCGAGCAGACCGCTGAGCTTCATATCGCGTATCGACGACAAGGCCAGGTAAGGGTTGATGGCTGTTACGCCGAACCCGATCAGGCAGGCGAAATGATGCACTTCCCATACATCGCCGGCTTCCACGACCAGGCCTACCTGTCCGCGATAACCTTTACGGATCAGGTGGTGATGTACGGCCGATGCGGCCAGCAGCGAAGGAACAGGCGCATGGTCGCTGTCGATGGCACGATCGCTCAGGATCAGCACTTCAAAGCCGTCTTGCACGGCATCGACGGCATAGCGGCAGATTCGGTCCAGCGCCTTTTGCATGGAACCGGGCTGGCCATCGGCGCGGAAATAACATTGAAGGGTCTTGGCCTGGTAGATGCCGGTATCAATGCTGCGCAGCTTTTCGAGCTCATGGTTGGTGAGGATCGGATGCTTGAGGGCCACGCTGTGTACGGCAAGCGGCTCTTCAGAGAGCAGGTTACCGTTGCCGCCCACGAAAGAAGCAAGCGACATCACCATCCTTTCCCGGATGGGATCGATGGGCGGGTTGGTTACCTGCGCAAACAACTGCTTGAAATAATTGCTAAGGTGCTGCGGTTGGTCGCTCAATACGGCCAGCGGCGTGTCGGTGCCCATGGAACCGATCGGCTCTTTACCGTCGAGGGCCATGGCGGCGATGATGTTCTCCAGGTCTTCGGTCGAATAGCCGAAGGCTTTCTGGTATTTGAATACCTGGTCGTGCTCCAGGTGGGTGAACGATACGCGCGGCTCGGGCAGCTCCTCGAGACGGATCTTGTATTTATTGATCCAATCTGCATAGGGTTTCTGCGAGCAAATGGTTTGTTTGAGCTCTTCGTCGCTGATGATGCGGCCCTGCTCCATGTCTACCACGAACATACGTCCCGGCTGCAGGCGGCCTTTTTCAATGATGGTGGCCGGGTCAATGGGCAATGCGCCTGATTCGGATGCCATGATCACGCGGTCGTCGTTGGTAACGCAATAGCGTGAGGGGCGAAGGCCATTCCGGTCGAGCGTGGCGCCGATGATCTTTCCGTCGGTGAAAGAGATCGAAGCGGGACCGTCCCAGGGCTCCATTAAAGAAGCATGGAATTCATAGAAAGCCTTTTTAACGGGATCCATGTGTTCGTTGCCATCCCATGCTTCGGGGATCAGCATCATCATCACATGGGGCAGTGAGCGGCCGGTGAGGTACAGCAGCTCGATCATATTGTCGAGGTAGGCGGAGTCGCTCTGTCCATCGGTAACGATGGGCAGCAGCATGTCCATTTCCTCTTTGGTAAAATAAGGGGTGGTGAAGTTTTTTTCGCTGGTACGCAGCCAGTTGAGGTTGCCTTGTACGGTATTGATCTCGCCGTTGTGCGCGATATAGCGGAAAGGCTGGGCCAGTTTCCACGAGGGAAAGGTATTGGTGGCGAAGCGCGAATGTACCAGTCCGAAAGCGCTGACCATGCGTTTGTCGCTCAGGTCGGGGAAATAGCCGCGTACCTGGTTGCTGGTAAGCTGGCCTTTATATACCACGGTCTTATGCGAGAGCGATGCGATGTAGAAACCGATCGCGTCTTTCTTTACCGAGTTATTGATGGTATGGCTGGCGTAGTTGCGTAAGAGGAACAATTTGCGTTCGAAATCGTCGGAATTGTTGATGTGGTCGGGACAGGCGATGAATACCTGCTCCATTTCGGGTTCCACGCTCAGCGCCGTGGGACCGATGCCTTCGGTAATGACCGGAACCTTGCGGTAACCGAGTATTTCCAGGCCCAGTTTTTCGGCCGACCGGGTGAAGATATCGCGGCATTCTTCGCGAAGGCGGATCTCCTGGGGGAAAAAGATCATACCCACGCCGTAACGGCCGAAAGATGGCAGGTGGATACCCAGTTTCACACACTCGTCAAAGTAAAATTCGTGGGGCGTCTGGATCATGATACCGGCGCCGTCGCCGGTATTGTTTTCGCAGCCGCAGGCGCCGCGGTGCTCCATGTTTTCCAGTACGGTGAGCGCATCGGAAATGATCTGGTGCGACTTGTTGCCTTTAATATTGGCCACAAAGCCAATGCCGCAGGCATCGCGCTCAAAGGAAGGGTCATAGAGACCCGTTTTGCTTGCCATTGT
>JAKPBL010000187.1 GCA_029778965.1 Bacteroidota bacterium | reverse complement strand
CCTGGTGTGAATGCGAAATTGCAAGTACATAGTCGTTCTGGCTGCAGCCTTTTTGTGTGTTGTGTCAAGGTCTTCCGGGCAGGTAGCCAGCCAGCAGCATACGCAGCAGGAGCTTCTGCCGGTCCTGTTGGCCGGAGCCGTGCCACCTCCTGTCACCGATACCGTCAGGCGTGAATTTCGCGTTGGCGAGATCGTTATCCAGGGAAATAAGAAAACCAAAGACTTTATCATCAAAAGAGAGCTGCCCTTTGCGGAAGGCGACTCCATCCGGCTCGACGAGCTGGTGGAAAAATTCAAGGTAGGCCGGCAGCAGCTCATCAATACCCGGCTCTTCAACGACGTAGTCATTTCACTCAGGAGCTTTCGCGGGTACGTAGTCGACGTGCAGATCGACGTAAAAGAACGCTGGTATATTTTCCCCATCCCATACTTCAAGCCGGTTGACCGAAACCTGCAAACCTGGGCCGACCAGGGATACAGCCTTGGCCGCCTTGACCTCGGCGCCAAGTTCACCTATTACAACACCACCGGCCGCAACGACCGGCTGCGGCTCTGGCTGATCACCGGGTATTCGCGCGCTATCCAGGCCAGCTACGACCAGCCTTTTGCTTTCAGCGATAAATCACTGAAACACGGGTATGGCATCAATTTCAATTATAACGCCCAGAAAGAGATCAACCCGCTGACGGTTAATAACAAGCAGTTTTTTTTACGTGCAGATTCCCTGCCACATGCGAATAAATTCCTGGAAGAGGTAAACAACGCTTCCCTCAGCTACAGCTACCGCCCTCACCTGCGCACCCGTCATACCGTGCGGCTGAGCTTTACCAATGTACGGATAGACAGCGCCGTATGGCATGTTAACCCGACCTATCTCAGCACCAACCAGAAGCTGAAAACCTTCTACCCCGAGCTGTCTTATACGGTTACCTATATCAATACCGATTATGCACCCTATCCGCTGCGGGGGCGTATGGGCGAGCTGACTGTTTCGCGGCTGGGCTTTGGCGGGGATGTAGGGGTATGGTCGCTGGCGGCAAAAGGAACACAGTCGTGGGACCTTCATAAAAAATTCTCTTATACCCTGCAGGCCAATGGCAATATAAAGCTGCCTTTCGACCAGCCCTATACCCAGCAGCGGCTTTTCGGCTACAGCGACCTTTACCTGCGCGGCATGGAGAAATACGTGATCGACGGCGTGGCCGCCCTCCTGTTGCGAAATACCCTGCGGCGGGAGATGGCTAATTTCAGCATAGGCTTGCCCGTGCGCTCGCAGAGCCACGACCGGATTCCTTTCCGTATCTATGCCAAAACGTATTCGGATATAGGATATGCCTACAATAAAAGCTATCCGCAAAACTCACTGGTGAACCGCATGTTATACAGTGCCGGCGCCGGGGTTGACGTGGTTACCCTGTACGACGTGGTGATGCGGTTCGAATACAGCTTCAATATGACGGGGCAAAGCGGCTTCTTTTTTCACTTTAGGAATGATTTTTAATTTCGCAGTACAATGAGAGTGGCTATATACAGCAGGGCAATCGACCAGGACTACCATACCGAGATACATTCACTGATCTCGGCCCTGGCCGAAAACAAGATCGAGCCGGTGATCTACCAGCCTTTTTTTGAGCAGTTGCACGAATCCGTTCGCAATCAACTGAACGGCACCAGCACGTTCCGGACCAGCGATGACCTCGATGAGTCGGTGGAATTTATTATAAGCCTTGGCGGCGATGGAACCCTGCTCGATACCGTAACCCTGGTGCGCGACAAAAAGATCGCGATACTCGGCATTAATTTCGGGCGGCTGGGCTTCCTGGCCAGCATTGGTAAAGAAGAAATGAAAACAGCGGTGGCCAGCCTTAAAGGACGCAATTTTGTGGTCGACAGCCGTTCGCTGATCCACCTCGATGCCGATCGCGCTCTTTTCGAGACGCCGTATGCACTGAATGAATTCGCGATCCACAAAACCGACACTTCGCCGATGATCAAGATTCATACTTACCTGAATGGCGAGTTCCTGAATACCTATTGGGCCGACGGACTGATCGTTAGCACGCCTACCGGCTCTACCGGCTATTCCCTGAGCTGCGGCGGACCGATCGTTTTCCCCGAGTCGGGCAGCTTCGTTATTACGCCGGTAGCGCCCCATAACCTTAATGTGAGACCCATCGTTGTTCCCGACGACAATATCATTTCTTTTGAAGTCGAAGGCCGGGCTGACCATTTTATCTGCTCGCTCGACAGTCGCCGGGAGCTGGTACCACGGAATATTCAACTGGCTGTGCGGCGGGAAACCTTTGATGTGAACATCCTGCGGCTCAACGAGAACAACTTTTTAACCACCCTGCGCAAAAAGCTCTCCTGGGGACTGGACACCCGTAATTAGCATTTCTTTATATATGTTAAGCCCCGCGGAACCGTTTTAATCCCACGATTTTAGAATTATATTGCATCATGAAGAAGCTTACAGGGCTGCTTTGCCTCCTCATTATCGTCGGTACCCGGGCAAATGCGCAAATGGAATCGGTTGTCTATTCCGGGGAGTTTGGCTTTTCCCTCGGCGCCGCGCATTATTTTGGCGATCTGAACCCCCGCGCGCACGTCAATCGTCCAAAACTCGCCGTGGGCGCTTTTTTCCGGAAGCAGTTCGGTAATTATATAGCGGTACGCGTGCAGGGCCAGTTTTCGCAATTGGGATATGCCGACAGGTATTACGACGACAACACTTTCCAGCGCCTGCGCAACCTCAGCTTCAACACCAGTGTATGGGAACTCGGGCTGCAGGGCGATTTTAACTTCTTCAAATTCATACCGGGTACGGAAGAATACCGCTTTACGCCCTATGTAACCCTCGGCGGCAGCATTTTCAGCTACGACCCATATGCCTACCTGAACGGCACCAAATATTACCTGCGGCCGCTGGCTACCGAAGGCCAGGGCCTGGCCGCCTATCCCGATCGCAAGCCTTACGGCAGCATGGCTTTTGCCATACCTTTCGGCGTGGGCATCAAATATGCCATCAACCAAAAGATCAATATCGGCTTCGAAGTACTGCACCGGTTCACTACCACCGACTACCTCGACGATGTAAGTACCACTTATGTGGGTGCAGATAAATTTCCCCCGCTGCCCGATGGCTCTACCCCGGTCGCCGGCCTTTTGCAAGACCGCAGCTATGAGGTGACCGCCACACCCATCGGCATCGAAGGTCGCCAGCGCGGCTATGCCAAGCAAAAAGACCAGTTTACCACCGCCCAGGTAACCGTAAGCTTCAACCTGACCAGCTATCGCTGCCCGACCGCGAAACTGTAACCATGTGGTTTATAGTTTGTGGTTTATGGTTGGTTGCAGGTTTGATGGTTGCAGGTTTTTCCGCTGATTACCAATAATGTTATACGGGTTCTGTCGCATAAAAATGCCATTTGGCAGCAAAGCCTGCTTCCAGGCGGGCCAACCATAAACCATAAACCACAAACCATAAACTTTCATTAGTTTTGCCCCCTGAAAAATGCAAGCATGTCGGCCTTAAAGGCGGAAATAGAGCTGAAAAAACTACCCCGGCACATCGCCATCATCATGGATGGTAACGGTCGCTGGGCGCAGGAAAAAGGACAGGATCGCCTTTTTGGTCATTACCATGCGGTAGAAAGCGTTCGGGATGTGGTGGAAGGCTGCGCCGAGCTGGGCATAGGGTATCTGACGCTCTATGCTTTCAGCACCGAAAATTGGGATCGCCCCGAAGAAGAGGTGAAAGGGCTTATGGAGTTGCTGGTGGTTACTATTCACCGGGAAGTGCCTACCCTTAATAAGAACAATATTCGCCTGCATGTTATCGGTGACACCAGTATGCTGCCATCCGGCGCCCAGCAAGAACTGAAAGAAGCGATCGACCTTACAGCCGGCAATACCGGTCTGAACCTGGTACTCGCGCTGAGCTACAGCAGCCGGTGGGAACTGGTGCAGGCCGTAAAACAGATCGGCCAGGATGTAAAAGCCGGGAAGCTCGATCCCGCAGCCATTACCCAGGACACCCTGGAGCAGTACCTCTGCACCAGCGATTTTCCCGACCCCGAGCTGATGATCCGCACCAGCGGAGAGTTCAGGATCAGCAA
The DNA here is from genome assembly GCA_029778965.1 of Bacteroidota bacterium. Lineage (GTDB taxonomy): Bacteria > Bacteroidota > Bacteroidia > Chitinophagales > Chitinophagaceae > Flavihumibacter. The sequence goes on along the minus strand of JAKPBL010000187.1, from coordinate 5,019 downwards.
CTTCCTGCTCTACCAGCTTGCCTATGCAGAACTGTATTTTACCAGTGTACGCTGGCCCGACTTCCGGAAAAACAATCTTTATGAGGCCATTATCGACTTCCAGAAAAGAGAAAGAAGGTTCGGCAAAACCAGCGCCCAGGTGCAGGACGCGTCCCTTTAACAAAGCTTTTTTAAACTATCCGCTAATTTGCCTACTTTATAAAACCGCCTGATGCTCCGAAGATTACCCGTTGTTGCCTTACTGCTGCTTATGATCGGACTGAAAGTCAACGCGCAACAACCTGATACATTGCCTCAAATCGTCGATCCGGAACTGGTGGCCGTGATGAACGCAAAAACCCCCAAAGAATACACCATTGCAGGCATCAAAGTTGCCGGCACAAAATACAGGGATGAGTCACTGCTGCTATCGATATCGGGACTGACCGTAGGGGAGAAGATCGTATTGCCCGGCGGCGACAATATCAGCAAAGCGATCCTCAACCTTTGGAAACAGAACCTGTTTTCCGATATCCAGATATTTTTCACCAAGCTGGAAGACGATACCCGGCTTTACCTCGAGATACAAGTGGTGGAGCGACCCAGCCTGTCGAGCTATTCGTTCAAAGGCGTGCGTAAATCGGAGCAGGAAGACCTCGACAAAAAAACAGGGCTGGTGAAAGGCCGCGTCATTACCGAAAACATGAAACGGAATGCGGTGATGAACATCGAAAAATATTATGTCGAGAAAGGATTCCGCGGCGCTACGGTGCAGATCGTGGAGAAAAACGACCCGGCTTTCGTCAATACGCAGCAACTTATCTTCAACGTTACCAAGGGCAACAAGGTTCGCATCAACAACGTGAACTTTTTCGGCAACGAAAAGGTATCGACAGCCAAATTGAAGAAGAAAATGAAGGGTACCAAAGAAACGTCGCGGCTGACCCTTTACCCGGAGAAAGATTCCAGCAGCTATGGCGAAGTGAAGCGTGAATCGTTCTCTGAATATGCGAAAGATTACGGGTATCTCTCACCCACCAAAACACTGAGTTATCTCGATCCCTGGTTCCGTTTCAAATTGTTCAGCTCGGCCAAATACAATGAAACGAAGTACAACGAAGACAAGGAAAAAGTAGTAGAATATTATAACTCGGTGGGTTACCGCGATGCAGGCATCGTTAAAGACACGCTTTATTACAATCCGAAAGGAAATCTCAATATCGATATCAAGGTAGATGAAGGCCGCCAGTATTATTTCGGCGATATTACCTGGAAGGGCAATACGAAATACAGCGACTCGGTGCTTAGTCTTATGCTGGGCATCAAAAAGGGTGATATCTACAATCTGGAAACGCTGAATAAAAAGTTGCGTATGTCGCAGGAAGGCGGTGACATCAGCGGTTATTATATGGACGACGGTTACCTTTTCTTTTCGGTTGACCCCGTCGAAACCAGGGTGTACAACGACACCATCGATTTCGAGATCCGCATGCGTGAAGGCCCGCAGGCCACCATCAAGAATATCAATATCGCGGGGAACGACAAGACCAAAGAATATGTGATCCGCCGAGAGCTGCGCACCATACCCGGCGAGAAGTTCAGCCGCACCGACCTGATCCGTTCCAACCGCGAAATTGCCAACCTGGGTTATTTCAACCAGGAGAAGATAGACATCAACCCCGTTCCCAACCCTGATGACGGAACGGTGGACATCAATTACAAAGTGGAAGAAAAATCGAACGACCAGCTCGAGCTGTCGGCCGGCTGGGGCGGTAATATCGGTTTGACCGGTACCCTGGGCGTTACGTTTAATAACTTTTCCATCCGCAATATTTTTAACCGGGAAACCTGGGATCCGTTGCCGACAGGCGATGGCCAGAAGCTTAGCCTCCGGGTGCAAAGCAACGGGCGGCAGTTCCGTTCGTATAACTTCTCGTTCACCGAACCCTGGCTCGGCGGCAAGCGACGCAATTCTTTTACGGTCAGCTTTTACAGCACCCGCTTCGCGAATGCCTATAACCCGTACACCGGTTATTACGACCGCAAGGCCGGTGACACTTCTTTCTTAAGAACGCTGGGTGTGTCGATCGCCCTGGGTAAACAGCTTCGCTGGCCCGACGATTATTTCACCCTCGTGTACTCGCTCAACCTGACGCAGTACAAGCTGCAGAATTATCCCAACCTTTTCCCGGGACTGAACAATACAACGGCGCACAATATCAGCCTGAAGCTGGCATTGAACCGCTCATCGATCGATCAGCCGATCTATCCGCGAAGCGGCTCCAACTTCCTGATGAGCGTACAGGCAACACCGCCGTACTCATTGATCGATCCCAGCCGCGTCAATTCGAAGAATCCGTATGAGCTGCCCGAATTCCACAAATGGCGTTTTACCGGTGAATGGTATGTGCCGATCGGCCGGCCTATGGGCGCCGACAGAAGCAAGCAGTTCGTATTCAAGGCGGCGGCCAAGTACGGCTTTATGGGCCGGTATAATTCCAAGCTCGACTACTCGCCCTTCGAAAGATTCCAGTTGGGTGATGCGGGCCTGACCAATAACTTCGGCCTGCTGGGCTACGATATCATCGCCCACCGCGGATATCCGGTATATGATAACTCCGATCCCACTGTCAATCCGGATAAATCGTCGGCCAGCCAGTTCTTTACCATCTTTAACAAGTACACGATGGAACTGCGTTATCCGTTCTCGACCAACCCGAACAGCACCATTTACGGACTGGCATTTTTCGAAGCGGCCAACGGCTGGTATGATTACAAAGACTACAATCCCTTCCGCCTGCGTCGCAGCGCCGGTTTGGGCATGCGCTTCTTCCTGCCGATGTTCGGTCTGCTTGGATTCGATTATGGTATCGGATTTGACAGGATGACACCGGGTGGCCGGTTGCGCGATGCGGCCAAATTCACCTTTATGCTTGGCTTTGAGCCCGAATAAAAACCCGTCATTAAAAAGTATAACATGAAAAAATTAATAACCTTATTGTCATTGGTGCTGCTGGCGGCGGCTGTACAGGCACAACGCTATGCCATTGTAGACACCCGGTATATACTCGATAAAATGCCCGCCTATAAGGAGGCGCAGGCCAAGCTCGATAAGATCAGCCAGGACTGGCAGAAAGAAATCGACGGCAAGCAGGCGGCGCTCGATAAAATGTATAAAGATTATGAGGCCGAGCAGGTTATGTTGAGCGAAGAGCTGCGTAAGAAAAGAGAGGATGAGATCTTTTTGCGGGAGAAAGAGGTTCGCGACCTGCAGCGCAAGCGTTTCGGGTTCGAAGGCGACCTCTTCAAGCAGCGCCAGGAACTCGTGAAACCCGTGCAGGACAAGGTTTACACGGCTATCCAGAAAATTGCGGCTGCCCGTATGTACGACTTTATTTTGGACAAAAGTGAAGGAATTACCGTTATATTTGCCGACCCTAAACTCGACAAGAGCGAAGATGTGCTCAGGGAACTGGGTGTTAAATAAACCTGAAAAGGTCGTAAAAAGACAACGCTAACCCCTACAAAAACAACTTAAGTAACAAACAAACGCATGAAAAAGGTTTTACCAATTCTACTGGCTGCTGTTGGTCTGGTGATGATTAGCAATGGCGTACAGGCGCAGGCCAAAATCGGTTATGTCAGCTTTAATGAGCTTGTTGGCTTAATGCCCGAGGCAAAAAAGGCAGACTCTACTTTAAACCAGTTCCGCGAAGCGCTGATCGCTTCAGCGCAAGACAAAGAAAATGCGCTGAACGAGGCTATTCAGAAGTTCAATAAAGATTCGGCTACCATGGCTCCCGCTGTGAAAGATGTTAAACGGAAGGACCTCCAGGCCAAGCTGCAGGAGCTGCAGGGCGAAGAGCAACGCATTCAGCAGGAGCTGCAAAGAAAGCAGGAAGAGCTGAGCGGACCGATCCAGAAAAAAGCAATGGATGCGGTTTCAGCCGTTGCCAAAGAATCCGGTTATGCCTATGTGCTGCCGAAAGAATACCTGATCGTTTCTCCTCCCGCCGACGATATATTGCCGCTGGTGAAGAAGAAACTTGGTTTGAAATAATTCAATTCACTTTTTAAGGCTCACCATGAACGCCGGGATAGCATCCCGGCGTTTGTTGTTTATTGCCGCCAGTTCTGGATTTGATTTGTAAGTTGCAGCTTCAACAGTGTTTCGAATGATGCCAGCTTCACTTTCTCCGATAGGGATTTTCGACTCCGGTTACGGGGGGCTTACGGTCATGAAAGATATTGTGGCGCGGCTGCCGGGGTGTGATTTCATTTACCTCGGCGACAATGCCCGCGCGCCCTATGGCAATCGCAGCTTTGATACCGTTCACCGATACACGTTGCAGGCAGTGCAGTGGTTTTTCGAACAGGGATGTCCGTTAGTAGTGCTTGCCTGCAACACCGCTTCTGCCAAGGCGTTGAGAACCATCCAGCAGCAAGACCTGCCCCGTTTAGCGCCCGACCGGCGCGTATTGGGTGTTATCAGGCCCACCACCGAAGTGGTGGGTAACTATTCTCTCAGCGGGCAATTGGGATTACTGGCAACCACCGGCACGGTGGCATCGGATTCTTATGCCATCGAGCTGGAGAAATTTTTTCCCGAAGTTACCCTCTACCAGGAAGCCTGCCCCATGTGGGTTCCCCTTATCGAGAACAATGAGCACCTGAAGCCCGGCGCCGATTATTTTATCCAACAGCATATCAGCCGTTTGCTGGCCCGCCAGCCCCGCATCGATACCATCCTGCTGGCATGCACCCACTACCCCCTGCTGGAAGAAAAGATCAAGACTTTCCTGCCGAAAGGCGTCCGGCTGATCACGCAGGGGCCGCTGGTGGCCGAAGGCCTGGCAGATTACTTGTACCGGCACCCGGAAATGGATGCGCGGATCAGTAAAAATGGCCGCCGCCTGTTTTTTACTACCGACGATCCCATTGATTTCCAGCATCGTTCGGCTATTTTCTTCGGTCAGCCGGTGGAGGCCCAAAAAGTAGAGCTTGCCTAGCGCCGCTTGCCATTGCCGGGAAGAAGCCTTT
>JAKPBL010000184.1 GCA_029778965.1 Bacteroidota bacterium | reverse complement strand
TGCCGTTATATGCGTTTGCCTTTCATCTTCACTGGCGTCCGCGCAAAATGCCGGGTTCAGCATCACGGCATCAACCGTAAAGGCGCCGGTACTGATAGGGGTAAAAGCAAACGCCTTAACAAGGCTGGACATCACCGTACCGGCCGGCAGCAAAGGAGTATTGCTTCAAAATATATTTTACACGCTGAACAAAGCAGCATTGAATGCTTTTGAAAAACTGGAAGTTTACGCCACAGGGCCGTTACAGGATTTTAATACCTCCCGCCTTTTCGCTTCGGTAGTACCCTCTTCCACATCGGGCGAAATCCCTTTTGAAATAACCCTTCCTGCGGGCAACCACCGGCTATGGGTAAGCGCCACCGCAAAACCCACTGCGAATATGGACGATACCATAGCGGCGCAGGTTACCCAAATAACAGCCGATAAAAAGTCATACACTATGGCAAAGGAAATTACTTCCTTTAAAAAGCATATCGGCATTGCTATCCGCAAAAAGGGCGACGACAAGGTGAACACGTATCGCATACCAGGCATAACGGGTACCGACCAGGGAACATTGTTGGCCGTATATGATGTCCGTTATAACAACGCGAAGGATCTTCCGGAAAATATTGATGTAGGCCTGAGCCGTAGTACAGACGGCGGCAAAACATGGGAACCCATGAAGATCATCATGGATATGGGTGCCCCGCATGAAAACAACGGCATCGGCGACCCTGCTATTCTATTTGACCCTGTAACAAAGAAAACATGGGTAGCCGCATTATGGAGCAAGGGCAACCGCTCTATTGCAGGTTCAGAACCGGGCCTGTCGCCCGATACAACCGGCCAGTTTGTATTGGTAAGCAGCGACGACGACGGGCTTACCTGGTCTGCGCCGGTAAACATTACAGCCCAGGTAAAAAACCCGGCTTGGCACTTGTATTTCCAGGGGCCGGGAAGCGGCATAGCCATGCAAAATGGCACGCTGGTTTTTCCGTCTCAATACTGGGATGAACAGAAAAAGCCGGGCATACCGCATGCGGCCATTATATACAGTGAAGACCATGGCAAAACCTGGAAAAGCGGCACCGGTGCAAAATCAAATACCACCGAAGCACAGGTGGCGGAAACAACACCGGGTACATTGATGCTGAACATGCGTGATAACCGGGGGAAATTTCGCAGCATTGCCACCTCCACCGATATGGGCAAAACATGGAAAGAACATGCCAGCTCCCGCAGCGCTTTGGCAGACCCGGTTTGTATGGGCAGCTTTATTAAAGCAGACATGAAAATAAAAGGGAAGACAAAAGAACTGTTGTTCTTCAGCAATCCCAACACCGCGCTGGAAAGGTACAATATGACAATAAAAGCCAGCCTCGACCTGGGTGAAAGCTGGCTTCCGGCCAATGAAACCCTGGTTGATGAAAATGAAGGCTATGGCTATTCCGCACTGGTGAAAATCGACGACAACATCATCGGCATGCTGTATGAAGGCCGGGGCGACCTGTACTTCGTACGCATACCCGTGGCCGAAATTATTAAATAGGCGCAGCGGCGGGGCATATACCTTCGATACCCAGCAGCCGCTATGGTTAGTTTTACTACTTTTAGGAAAACCCATCCTTATGCGCCTCAGAACAGCCAAAAACGGCTTGACCGTAAACGTGGTCGCCGGCACCTCAGCCATATTGTTTTCCTTCGACATGAAAGAAAACGACGCCAAAGACCTGCTCGGATTCTACATTCACAAAGATAACCTGACAACCGGCACCGGGTACGATGTCTCCTCTACCAGGTACTTTGCATCAACCGTGGAGAACCCCGCGCCCGGCAAAAAATACAGTACCAAAGACCATCCCTGGCAATCTTTTTTGTGGGAAGACTTCTACGTGAAAAAAGGAGGCAAGTACCGGTACACGTTCACTTCCGTTCACGGCACACCTGCCAATAAAAAATATAAAAAGAAGCTGAGCATCGATATTGCCGTCCCCTCTTCCAAAGAATCGGTACACGAGGTTCACTTTAACCGTGGCGTGGCAGGCAGCCAGGCATATGCGCTGGAATTTAACAACGAGCGCCCCGACAAAATGCCGCCCGAAAAAGCAGCGAAAGCATTGAAATGGTTATCAAATGGCCTGGAAGAGGCCATGATCGCCTTTATCAAACAGGCAAAAAACAACAGCTACCGCCTGCGCTGCTGCTTTTATGAATTTGAATACGAAACAATCGCGGAAGCGCTGAAAGATGCCGCCAAAAAAGGAGTTGATGTGAAGGTCATATACGATGCCCGGAAAGAAGCGGCAAAAAACGAGGCGGCGATCGCCCTTAACAAAATACCCAAAAAGCTGCTTATCCCCCGTAAAAGCAACCCGAACTACATTCAGCACAACAAGTTCATGGTACTGCTTAAAAATGATGCGCCGGTGTCGGTCTGGACAGGATCCACCAATATCACCGCCAAAGGCATTTTCGGCCAATGCAATACCGGTCACATTGTTCGTGATAAAAAGATCGCCGAAAAATACCTGGCTTACTGGAACTGCCTGAAAAGCGATCCCGATAACCCCGCCACCCGGACCGGCAGCCTCAATATCCAGGAAGATGTGGGCGATTTTGCCGAGGGCATTACCGTTTTTTTCAGCCCGAGAAGCAAAACCGCCTTACTGGGCCTCTATGGCAAAGCGGTGGAAAGTTCGACCCAACTGGTCTGCGGCATGTTCCCTTTCTCGTTCAACACAAAAATAAAAGACGCCATAAAGGCGCAAACGGATTTTCTGAAATATATCATCATCGACAAAAAAGCCGACCTCACCACCCTCTCGTCAGATGATATTGACAATGTAATCGTATATGGTACGGCACTCGATACACCCCTGTACAACTGGCTGCAGGAAACCAATGCAGGCTCACTGTTCAAAAGCGGCACCAACTATATCCACAACAAGCTGCTGTTGATCGACCCGCTCAGCGACTCGCCGCTGGTGATCGTAGGGTCGGCCAACTTCTCGGATAATTCCATATTGAGAAACGATGAAAATACCCTGGTGATAAAAGGCGACAAAAACCTCGCCGACCTGTACTTCACCGAATTCTCGCGGATATTCAACCATTATTCTACCCGGAACGACATCAAAAAGCTGACCCCCAACAACGAGAGAACAGGGCATAACCCCAACCACCTGTGGGAAAAACCTGCAGAATGGGTTCCCTCCTTTTACAAAAAGACAGCCTTGAAATACAAGCGGAAGCTGCTGTTCAACAACATGACGGCCGAAAACATTCCCGGTTGAAATACACATTGACCTTAAATTGCAAATCCATACCACAACCCTGAACAGTATGCAGTATTTCCCCTTACAGCGCTTAGCGGCTCTTTTATTGCTTGTATGCCTGCAGGCCTGCCACACGAAGCAGCCTGTACAGGAAACGCCGGCGCCGGTGCTGGCCAAACCCTCGCCGCAACAGTATGCCTGGCACGAGCAGGAACGCATCATGTTTATCCATTTCGGCATGGCGACCTGGCAGGGAAGGGAATACGATAATTTCAGCACCGACCTCGCAGGGGTGAATCCCTATAAGATCAATACCGACGACTGGTGCAAAACGGCACAGTCTTTCGGCGCCAGGCAAATCGTTTTCGTGGCCAAGCACGTAGGCGGGTTCTGCTGGTGGCCGACAGCAACGACCGATTACAACGTGAAGCATATTGCCTGGAAAGAAGGCAAGGGCGACCTGGTAGCCGAAATAGCGGCTTCCTGTAAGAAATACGGGCTGAGGTTGGGCCTCTACTTATATCCCGGCGACGACAAATGGGGCGCGGGACTGGGAAGCGGCGGCCGCACGAACGACCCATCCAAACAGGAAGCCTATAACAAGGTCTACCGCCAGCAGCTCACCGAGCTGCTCACCAATTACGGAACCATTACCGAAGTATGGTTCGACGGCACCTGCATCATCAACGTAAAAGACATTCTAGAGGCGCACGCGAAAGAAGCCGTGATCTTTCAGAGTCCGCAGGCCAGTATCCGCTGGGTGGGGAACGAAGAAGGCTATGCGCCCTACCCTGCCTGGAACAGCCTGCACAAAGCCGATCTTCAAAGCGGGGTATCAACTGCCGTACAGGGCGATCCTGACGGTGATGTATGGGCGCCGCTCGAATGCGATGTACCGCTGTATAACCATAACTGGTTCTGGTCGCCCGCCAACGAACAAAAACGACGCAGCATAGGCGAATTGATGAAGATATACTACCGGTCGGCCGGCCGCGGCGCCGTTATGCTGCTCAACGCTACGCCCGACACACTGGGCGTTATTCCGCCGGCCGATGCAGCCCGCTTTGCTGAGCTGGGACAGGAAATCGACAGAAGGTTCTCGGCCCCGCTGAAATCCGTCGCCGATATAAAAGGAAAGGAGGCCGTTATCAGCTTCGAAAGCCCCACGGCAGTTAACCACCTCGTTGTTATGGAAGACTACCGCGAGGGAGAAAGGATCAGGGCCTACGATGTAGAAGGCTGGATCAACAACGAATGGAAGCTGCTGTGTTCAGGCTCGTCTGTGGGGCGAAAGAAAATCGATTTCTTCAAAGACGTCACCGTATCGAAGATCCGGCTGCGGGTAACGAAGTCGGCCGCAGAACCCCTTATCCGTTCGCTCGCTGCCTATCATATAACCGGAACACCCGAACTGTTTGAAGAAGACAGCAAACCGTTGTCCGACTGGCGGTACCTCAATACC
>JAKPBL010000178.1 GCA_029778965.1 Bacteroidota bacterium | reverse complement strand
CTGCTTTTAAGAAGCTATAACCAACCAACAAAAAAGAAGGCATGGCTGCCAAAAAGAACCTCACTGATCTTCAGCAGCAGGAAATCATAACCATCCTGCAACAGCGCTTTGAAAAAAACAAGCAACGGCATAACGGTATCGAGTGGGCTTCCGTGCAGAAAAAGCTGGCAGCCGATGCAGACAAATGCTGGTCGCTCTATGAAATGGAAAGCACCGGCGGCGAGCCCGATGTCATCGGGTTCGATGAAAAAAATAAGCAGTTCATTTTCTTCGATTGCGCACCTGAAACGCCCAAAGGCCGCCGCAGCATTTGTTACGACCGCGCGGCACTGGATGCCCGCAAAGAGCACAAGCCCGCCAACGATGCACAAACCATGGCAGCGAGCATGGGCATTGAATTGCTGACCGAAGAACAGTACCGATTGTTGCAGTCGCTCGGCGCTTTCGATACCAAAACCTCCAGTTGGATAGAGACGCCCGCCCCTATTCGTAAACTGGGTGGCGCCTTGTTCTGCGACCGCCGGTACAATACGGTTTTCACCTATCACAATGGCGCCGACTCTTATTATGCGGCCCGCGGTTTCAGGGGCTGCCTCCGGGTATAAGCTTTTCCCGGCGGCCGGTTGGCCACCGGGAAAAGCGCATCATCAGTCTTTCGCCATATCGGCCAGCGTTTCCGACTTCTTTACCAGCTCGATGAATTCTTTCCGGTAACCTTCTTTGTCATTGCCGATGGCATTACCGGCAATGGACAGCACCTGGCGATAGCTGGCGTTTTGCACAAAAGCCGAATGGTTCAGCAGCATGCCCCAGGCCGCCACGGCGCTCGCAAAACGTGCGTTTTCATCTGCTTCATTAAACCGTTTGTAGTCGCCGGTGGAAAGCGTAGTGGAGAGCAAACTGCTTTTCTCGCCATCGGGCTGCTTGTACCGCAGTTTGATCGTCATTACTTCTTTGCTGTTCATGGCGGCTCCGGCCGGCCGGCTGTATTTCAGCTCATCTACTTTTTCTGCGAACGGGTTTTCAACACCCACCGGAATGATTTCATAGAGCGCGGTCACGGTGTGCCCGCTGCCCATATCGCCCGCATCTTTCCGGTCGTTGTTGAAATCTTCCTTGGCCAGCAGGCGGCTTTCATAACCGATCAGCCGATAGGCCTGCACCTGCGCGGGATTGAATTCAATCTGCAGCTTTACATCTTTGGCAATGGTGAACAGCGTACCGCCGAATTCATTTACCAGCACCTTGCGGGCTTCGCCGATACCGTCGATATAGGCATGGTTGCCGTTTCCCTTCTCCGCCAACACCTGCATTTTGGCATCCTGGTAATTGCCCATGCCGTATCCCAGCACGGTCAGGAATACACCTGATGCTCTTTCTTTTTCAATCAGCTTTTCCATGGCGGCGTCACTGCTTTCCCCCACGTTGAAATCACCGTCGGTGCAAAGTATAACGCGGTTGTTGCCGTTCTGGCGAAAGTTTTCACGGGCGAGCTTATACGCAAGGCTGATCCCTGCACCACCAGCGGTGGAGCCACCTGCTTCCAGTTGGTCGATGGCATGCACGATGCGTGCTTTCTGTGCGCCGGAAGTGGGCGGCAGCACCAGGCCGGCGCTGCCTGCATAGGTTACCAGCGTTACACGATCCTGCTCCCGCAACTGGTCGGTAAGCAGCTTCAGCGATGACTTCACCAGCGGCAACTTGTTCTCGTCCATCATAGAGCCCGATACATCGATCAGGAACACCAGGTTCGCGGGCGGCAGGTTATCAACCGGTATTCTCTTACCCTGCAGTCCGATCGACACCAACTGGTGCTGGTTGTTCCAGGGACACTCAAACAGGCTGGTATGCACGGCAAAGGGATGTTCGTCTGCCGGCCCCTGATAGCGGTAGCTGAAATAATTGATCAGCTCTTCCGACCTTACCACACCCGCCGGCGGCAGTTGCCCGTTGTTGAGAAAGCGACGGAGGTTGCCGTAAGAAGCGGCGTCAACATCAACGGAGAAAGTGGAAAGCGGGTTACCGGCTGCTTCCATGAATCTGTTTTCCGAGAAAGCGGCATATCCTTCGGTATTGAAATCAGCGGATTTGTCGCGATGCCTTTGCTCCTGCTGATGATAAAGTTCTGCATAGCGGGGCGCGGGCTGACCCGGCAGCGCCCGTTTTGCAGCGCTTGTTATTTGCACCCCTGCGGCCCGGCCCGACAGGGAATTTGCGATATCTGCCTCACGGGCGACGCCATAATCTGTCACTACCACTTCCTCCAGGTCATCGGCCGCCAGGGCTTCCAGCAGTACTTCCAGCGGCTTATTGCCGGGGGCAATTTTGCTTTTCTTGTACCCTGCCAGGCTCACCTCCAGCTTCGGTTTGGCGCCTTTTAGCCGGATACTGAAATAACCGGTCGTATCCGACGTGGCTGCATTGCGGGTACCCATCTCCGTTATGACCGCTCCGGCCAGCGGCTGCAGGCTGGCTTTATCTTTAACAAATCCTTCGATGACCTGCTCAGGGCGGGGATGCGTACCGGCCAGGCCGGCGAACGCGGCGGCAAGCGCCAGGCATATAGCTATTTTTTTTCTGGTTTGCATAACTGAGTTTTGCTGGTAGATGCCGCCGCGGCCGGCATTACACATGCCTGCTAAAAAAATTTTTGCCGCGTAGGGATTGTATCTTTCCTGTCAAATGGCCTTTCTTCGTTCCATACCAGCCGGCGACGCCAGCGACGAATCACTCGCCGGGGCATATCATGCCTCGGGCGATCTGAAGCTGCTGGGGCAGTTGTATGCCCGGTATATGGACCTGGTTTTCGGCGTATGCATGAAATACCTCGAAAACAGCGAAGAGGCCCGCGATGCCGTGATGCAGGTATTCGAGCAACTGGTGGTAAAGCTGCGGCAGCACGAAGTGGTCTATTTCAAAAGCTGGCTGTACACGTTGGCGAAGAACCATTGCCTTATGCAATTGCGCAGCCGGAAAAAAGGAGCGACGGTGGCGCTGCCTGAAACGCTTATGCAATCGGACGAAACGATGCATCTGAATGGCAAACGGCAGCAGGAGAAAAAATTGCTGGTACTGGAAAAATGCATAGACAGCCTGCAGGACGAACAAAAGCAGGCGGTCAGTCTGTTCTATCTCCGGGAGAAAAGCTATCACGAAATTGTGGCTGAAACCGGGATAGAATGGAACAGGGTACGCAGCCTGATCCAGAATGGCAGGAGGAACCTGAAAATCTGTATGGAAAAAAACAGCGATGGCGATGACGAATGACCATAAAGCCTATACGGCCGCCGATATCGAAGCGTACTGGCAGGGCCGCCTCGACGCCCGCGCCATGCATGCGCTCGAAAAAGCGGCGCTGGAAGACCCCTTCCTGGCCGATGCCATGGAAGGTTACCGGCTGCAATGGGAATCGGAAAAACAACCGGCCACTGCCCACCTCGGCGAACTGAAGGCAAGGCTCGAAAAACGCATCGCCGCTCCCGCACGCAAATACATGGCCTGGTGGAAACCGGCTATTGCAGCAAGCCTGCTGCTGACTGCCGGCACCCTGGCCTGGCTGCGCTGGCAAGCCGCCCAGAAACCCGATCTTTCATCGGCTGAGGTAACCTTTGCCCCGGCTGCAAAAGACACGGCTGCTATTATCAACGTACCGGGACTGGCAGACAGCCTGCCGCTTGCTGCGCCGTCAATAGCCCTCGGTGAAAAGAAACCTGCCGCCGCCCAAGGCCGCCTGCATGAACCGGAACCTGCCGGAGCCGGTTTTGCCCCGTCGTCAGCCGCCCCGCCGGGCGATGCGGCCGCTCCCCCCGCTGCTCCCAAAACAAGCGACGCTTCAGCAATGGCTGAAGACATGAACAGTGCCGTCGCAAAAGAAAGAGAAGAACAGCGCATTGATGCAGATAAAGCAGCGGTATATCGCAACAGCAGCCGTGCGCCTGGCAGAGCGGCCACCAACACCGTGCGCGGCGTGGTGCGCGACGAAAATGCCGCGCCTGTTCCGGGGGTGGAGATGCAATTGCGCAACCAGGCGTCGGGGCTAAAAGTATCAGCCATCACCAATGATAAAGGGGAATACCAGATCAACTACCCGGCCCAGCCCGATACAACCGAATTGGCGGCAACGGCGCCAGGGTATGCGTCGTTGGCAAAAAAGCTGCCCGGCCCCGACAGCAACGCCATTATTAATTTTAATTTAATGCCCGGTACAAATGCCCCTGATGAAGTAGTGGTGGTCGGCTATGGGAGGGAAAAGAAAAAAGCCACTGCGGCTCCGGTGAACGGATGGAGCAGCTTTCATCAATACCTCAGCGATTCAGCCCATGTACCGGCGTCACTCCGCACGCTTCATGGAGCGGTGGAGTTGGAATTCAATATCAACAGCAAGGGCGAGATGAGCGATTTCAGCATTGAGCGCAGCCTTCATCCCGCCCTCGATGCCGAAGCGATCCGTCTTATCAAAAACGGCCCCGCCTGGGAGAACAGAAAGCGCAAAAGAATCCGCATACGTACGTCGGTTCAATTCTAAACGGTTATTTTTGGCACAAATAGCCAAATATGAAAAAGACATTTCTGGTTGCCTGCTTGTTAGCCGGCTCTTTAACCGTTTTACAGGCGCAGCCGTTGCGCACACCTGCACCCAGCCCCGCGGCGGTGCTTAAACAGGAATTTGCGCTTTCCACAGTAGAGGTCAATTATTCACGTCCCTCGATAAAAGGCCGGAAGATATTCGGCGACCTGGTGCCTTACGGCAAAGTATGGCGTACCGGCGCGAACGGAGCCACTACCATCACGTTCGGTGAAGACGTGACAGTAGGCGGGAAACCGGTACCGGCAGGTAAATACGGGCTGCTGACCATACCCGGCGAGAACGAGTGGACCGTTATCATTTCCCGGCAACTGGACGTGACCAGTCCCGCGGCTTATAAGCAAGACATGGACCAGGTGCGTTTCCAGGTAAAGCCCCAGGCCATGCCCATTGCCATCGAATCGTTTATGATTGCGTTCGACAATATCAAAGCGAACAGCATGGAAATGGATATTTTATGGGATCGCACGGTAGTGGTAGTTCCCATTACGGCAAATGTTGACAGCAAGATCAGTGCGCAGATAGACGACCTGATGTCGAAAGACAATCGTCCTTATGCCGCTGCCGCTGCGTATTACCTGGAGAACGGCAAAGACCTGAACAAGGCATTGGGCTGGTTCGATAAAGCCCTTGAACAAAATCCCACTGCTTTCTGGATCTACTACCAGAAAGCAAGCTGCCAGGCAAAACTGGGTAAAAAGCAGGACGCGATGACCACTGCGAAGAAGTCTATCGAGCTCGCGAAAGCGGCAAAGAACGACGACTATGTGGTGTTGAATGAGAAGCTGATCGCCTCGCTGAAATAAGTGGGCAGGGGT
>JAKPBL010000146.1 GCA_029778965.1 Bacteroidota bacterium | reverse complement strand
AAATCTGCGTATTGCTTGTTGCAGGCCGCCATGGTCATGGTCAGCAGCAAGGTAGCCGGTAGTATCGCTTTTGCGTATTTCATGTTCCTGGAATAATAAGTTAGAAAGTGAGGTTGAGGTTTACACCGAAACGACGGGTAGTGGGTGTTTGCAGGCTGGAGCTCGACTGGATGGACCCGCTCATCGAAGTGCCCGGGTACTGGTCGATATCCAGGTCTTTATACTTCGAGAAGTAGATCAGGTTCCTTCCCACCAGGGTAACGCTTGCCTGCCGGATGAACGACTTGCCCAGCAGGGAGGGCGGGATATTATATCCCAGCGTAATCTCGCGCAGCTTGCTGAAGGTCTTTTTGATGATGTTCGCTTCGTTGGTGTTATAATAGAAGCTGATATAATCCTGCAAAAAGGTTTTGGTGGTGTTGGGCGCGTATTGCAGGTCTTTGTAGTTGGTCACTTTTCCATCCACATCATAATTGATCGCGGCGCCATTACTTACCACTACGCCATCGCCCGTCCATGATTTCACGCCCAGGTAGTCCTGGTAACGGGCCTCGCCCATCTCGCCCAGTACGGTGTTGATATTGCGGCCGCCGCGATAGGTCTGCTGCTGGATATAGTTGATCATATATCCGCCCACGCGACCGTCGAACTGGAAGCCGAGTGTAAATCCTTTATACCGGAAGTTATTGATGGCAGACCATATCCAGTCGGGGTTGGCATCCCCCAGGTATTGAGACACCGGCGTGCGGAGCGGGCGTCCGCCGGCATCGTTGATGATAGCGCCATCGGGTGTACGAACGAAGGCAGAGCCGTATATCTTATCAACCCGGTCGCCCACTTTGAAAAACGTATTCAACGCTTCTACGCCTGGGTAAAAGCTGGTGTACTTTTCTTTATAGGTCGACCAGTTTACCATCACATCCCAGTTCAGGCCTTTGGCGCTTCGCAACGGACTGCCCGTCAGCGTAATCTCAACGCCGTTCTTCCGGGTGGTGATACCGTTTACCAACGCATACGAGAAGCCGGAAGCGTTTGATATCGGCAGGCTGAAGATCCGCGGACCATTCTTGTTATCGAAATAGGTCAGGTCAAGGCCGAGCCGGTTGCTGAAGAACCGGATGTCCATACCGGCTTCCACCACCTTACTGGTAAAGGGCTGGATATTGGCATTGTTCATTGTTGTGGTGAAATAAGCACCGGCCTTGTTGTCATATACCAGCGGCGTGCTGTAAGTGGCTGAGTTCTCATAGGTAGGCCCTTCATACGAAGAATAATATTGGGCGCCATAGCCAAGCGGATAGCTGCCTGCAGGTGTGGCGCCGATAGTAGCGCTGGTAAGTCCGCCCTTCACATTCGCATACGAGCCACGGAACTTCAGGAAGGAAATGGGCGAAGGCAGGCTTACATAGTCGCTCACCACGGTGCTCAACGATACCGAGGGATAGAAATAGAGGTTATTACCTTTAGGCAGCGTCGATAGTTTGTCGTAGCGGCCCGTCAGCGACAGGTTTGCATATTTGCTGAAACCGAGGTCCACATAACCATATCCGCTGAGCACCAGCATTTGCGCATTGTAGCTGCTGGCCTTGATGGGGTTGCGGCTGTTCGCAAAAGTATAGAGCTCGGGTACGTTCAGGTAATCGGTCGAAACATAGCTGGAATTATAATGGAAGGTGCGCGCATTGGCGCCTACTGAAGCCCGCAGGCTGATGTCGCGAAACAACCGGTTGTTATTATAGGTAGCGAGCAGGTCGGTGTTGTTTTCAAAAAGGGCGCGGCGGTCTTCGCGGTAATCGCCCAGCGCTTCTTCTCTTCCATAAGGATGCGCGCTGAACGGCATTTTTTCCGTACGCAGCATGTCATAAGCTGTTACCTGGGTACGTACAAAGAAGTCGAGTTTGTCGTTGAACTTGTATGATAACTTGATGTTACCGTTTACATCGTTTTTATAATGTCCGTGCAGCCATTCTTTCACCATGAACCAGGGGTTGTGGTAACGCTGGTATTCTGCATACACCGACTGAACGCCTTCTTTTCCCGGCTGCCAGTAATTGCGCATATCATCTATATTCCAGTCGGCGCCGCCCCAGAGGGTCATATTGTAGATAAGGCTGTTGGGCCCGTATTCCACATCGGGAATATTGGGGGTGTA
This sequence comes from Bacteroidota bacterium, assembly GCA_029778965.1. Lineage (GTDB taxonomy): Bacteria > Bacteroidota > Bacteroidia > Chitinophagales > Chitinophagaceae > Flavihumibacter. The sequence continues at coordinate 15,525 of JAKPBL010000146.1, read as the reverse complement.
CTGGCGGTTATAATTGATATACGACTCCAGGCGAAACCGGTCGGAGAAATTGTAGCCGGCAGAAATATTGAAGTTGGTGATGCCAAGCTTCGTATTGGGAATAATTCCTTTCTGGTAGCTGTTCGACACGGCAAAACGCAGGTCGGCCTTGTCGTTGCGGGTAGCCACGGCAATGCTGTTCGTTGACAGCATGCCGGTTTGAATAAACCGTTTCAGGTTGTCTTTGCCGCGGGCTATCCAGGGGGTTCCCTGGCGTACACCGGTAACAGGATCCACCGGCGAATCGTATTGCGGGATCAGTTGTCCTTCGAATTTAGGTCCCCAGATATCATAGTCGGCATCGTTGGTACCTCCGCCTTTACCGTCAACAAACGAATACTTCCCGTGGTCGCCGGGGCCATATTCATCCTGTGTTTTAGGGATAGCCAGGAATCCTTTCTCGAACATGGTGCTGCTGTTGAATTCGATGGAAAAGCCGCGTTTGTCTTTAGAACCACGTTTGGTGGTGATCATGATCGCACCGTTTTGTCCGCGGTAGCCGTACAACGCCGAAGCGGTAGCACCTTTCAGTACGGTGTATGATTCGATGTCATCGGGCGAAATATTCCAGGTATCGGAGTTGATAGGAACGCCATCTACCACGTAGAGGGTGATGCCGCTGCCGCGCAGCAGCACGTTGGGATTGCCGAGCATTTCTGCCGATGCGCCGATGGTAAGACCCGCCACCTTACCCACCAGGCCATTGATGGCATTGGGCTCACGGGCCTTCACCAGGTCTTCGCCCTTTACTTCCTGTACGGCATAGCCTACTTTCTTCTTTTCCTTTTTAACACCCAGCGCGGTCACTACAATTTCGTTGAGTGAGTTGGCTGCCGGCGCTACGGTGATCACAACATCGGGTTCGCCGGTAACGACCCATTCTTTGGTAACGATACCAATGGCGCTTACCACGATGGTTTCACCGCTGTTGGCGGCGAGTGAAAACTGGCCGTCGGCATTGGTTGATGTTCCTCTGCGCGTGCCCTTGATGGTGACAGACGCATTGGGAACAGGTTTTTGATCTGCTTGTGAAAGAACGGTTCCATTAACCGGTTGCTGGGCCCATACGGTTACCGGCAGGGCAAATAGCAAACATAGCCAGGCGCACAATGCCTGCCGCAGTAGTACTGGTTTCATTTGATTTGTTTGGCTTTCTGTTATTGAAGCGCAAAACTATCCGGGCCACATGAAGAGAAGATTACGCCAGCTTTAACAAATTGTAAAGCTGGTTGCTGCAATGCGTTTCGCGAGCAGCAGAAAACGCTATTTTTATAACATGGAATCATTGAAGAGCTGGCGGGGATGGGCATTCGTGCTGCTACTGGCGGGCGTACAGGCCTGCAAGCCTGCCGCCACAGGTCACCCGCAGGTGAAGATCGTTACCACCGCCGGCACCATCGTGGTGGAGCTCTATGAAGACAAGGCACCTAAAACAGTGGCCGCTTTCCTGAAGCTCGTGGACGATGAAGTATATGACCAGGGATCTTTTTACCGGGTGTGGAACCTTCGCAACCAGCCCTCTGATGCCGAGAAAGCCGAACTGGTGCAAGGCGGGCTCTGGAACCGCCGCCGCAAGCGACCCGAACTGCCCACCATTCCACACGAGTCCACCAATATCACCGGGTTGCTGCACGAGAACGGCACCATCTCGATGGCGCGTAATGAACCGGGCACGGCCAGTTCAGAATTCGTTTTCTGTATTGAAAAGCAACCGGGACTTGACTACGGCGGCAAGAACAATGCCGATGGTCAGGGTTACGCGCCTTTCGGAAAAGTGATCAAGGGAATGGAAGTTGTATTGCAGATTTTCCATGATACCGACATTGACCAGTACATCGACCCGCCGGTTCCATTTATCAAAGTACGCCGTAACTGAGCCGTCGTTACAGAAAACTCAGCCCGCGACTTTCCAGTTTCTTGTATTTTTTCTTATCGAACACGTAATAGAACGCGCCTTTTTTGGAAGAGGTCTTTTCTTTTTCGGGCAGCTTTTGCAGCACGCCGAGCGACAATATTTTCCGGGTAAAATTCCGCTTGTCGAAGCTGGTTTCATATACCGCTTCATACAGTGCCTGCAATTGCTGCATGGTAAACTTATTGGGCAGCAGCTCAAAGCCAATGGGATGATTAGCCACTTTCTGCTGCAGCCTTTCTTTGGCAAGACGCACCATGTCTTTATGGTCGAAGACCAGCGAAGGCATCTTTTTCAGGTCGAACCATTTGGCCTGGTGTGAATCCAGTTTTTCCTTGTCTGATTCGTCGATCTTGATGAGCGCGAAATACGCCACGGAAATCACCTGTCCGCCGGGATCGCGCGCCACCTCGCCAAAGCAATGCAACTGCTCCATGTAAATTTCTTCGAGGCCGGTAAGCGTCAGCAGGATGCGCTGCGCAGCCTCATCAATGCTTTCTTCCAACCGGGCAAAGCCGCCCATCAGCGACCATTTGCCTATTTCAGGTTCAAAGCCCCGCTTGATCAGCAGGGCTTTTAAACCGGTTCCGTCGAAACCGAATATGATACAGTCCACCGCTACCAGAAAGCGGTCGTATTGTTTGTACTCTGCTCTTCCCATGCGTGTTACCAGAATTTGACGTAAAGGGCCATTAGGATCAGCAAGGTAACAACTATCTGTACAATTGTAATGGGTTTTACTTTGAACATACCTGGATCATGCACAAACGCTTTGGGGTTGATCTTCGGCCCCGCCAGGCTCATCAGCACCATTACCGGCACGGTAAAGAAGAAAGCGAAGCCCATACAGATCAGGAAGGGTATCTGGTGCACCTGCGCATCGCTGTTATAGTAGGCCGTGTACAGCCAGGTTTCATTGCCGAATACACGGGGTGCAAATTCGTTGAAGAATACGGAAAGAATAAATCCAAGCAGAATACCTACTACTGCTGACGGCCCGGTGGTTCTCTTCCAGAACATGCCGAGCAGGAATACCGCGAACACCCCGGGGCTGATATACCCCGTATATTTCTGGATGAAGGTGAATCCGCCGGCGCTGCCAATACCCAGCAGGTCGTTCCAGGTGAAAAGAATGGCAACCACCATGGCAAACAGCACTACCATCCTGCCCGTCCATACCATGCGTGCTTCGTCGGCGTCTTTCCTGATGTACTTTTTGTAAATGTCGAGGGTGAAGATCGTGGAGATACTGTTTGCCTTTCCCGCCAGCGAAGCCACGATTGCCGCGGTCAGCGCCGCCACCGACAGGCCTTTCAATCCAGACGGGAGAAAGCTGAGAATAGCTGAATAGGCGCCGTCCATACCACCCACCAGTTGAGGCAGGTGACCATTCTTGTACAACACATAAGCGGCAATACCCGGCAGCATCACGATCACCGGCATCAGCAGCTTCAGGAAACCCGCGAACAAAATACCATTACGTGCTGTCTGCAGATCGGCGCCCAAGGCACGCTGCGTGATATACTGGTTACAGCCCCAGTAATTGAGGTTCACGATCCACTGCCCGCCGAGGTACATCAATATACCTGGCAGAATAAGGTACTTGTTCACATATTCCTGCGAGGAAGCGGCCGTTGGTTTGTCGAGTATCATCCTGAAATGATCGGGTGCATCCTGCATCAGCACTTTAAAGCCGGCGATGGCGCTGGAGCCCACGCCGAATTTTTCCGCTACGATGCTCAGGGCCATATACGTAGTGGCCAGTCCGCCGATGATCAGCACCGCCACCTGGATCACATCTGTATAACCGATCACCTTCATACCACCCAACGTAATGAAGATCGCCGCTATCGCAAGCGCAATCATAATGGTGTGCAGGTAGGCGCCGCCCAGCAGGCCGTTGATCGCCACCGCACCGAGGTATAAAATGGAAGTCAGGTTCACGAACACATAGAGAAACAGCCAGAATATGGCCATGATCAATGCCACGGTTTCATTGTACCGTTTCGTCAGGAACTGTGGCATGGTATATATCTTGTTCTTGAGGTACACCGGGATGAACCAGACGGCGATGATGATCAGCGATAGCGCCGCCAGCCATTCATAACAGGCTACGGCAATGCCCACGAAGAATCCGTTGCCACTCATGCCGATGAACTGTTCGGCCGAAATATTCGACGCAATCAGCGAAGCGCCGATGGCCCACCAGGTGAGCGACCCTTCAGCCAAAAAGAAATCTTTGGTATCGGTCACGGTCTGTCTTTTCCGCTTGTATATCCAGTAACCGTATGAGCCCACTACAACCAGGTAAACAAGAAATACCAGTATATCGGCAGTGGAGAGTTGATTCTTCATATAGCAAGTAAGTAAATGGTGACGTTAGGGGTTGAGTTGGTAATATACATCACTCCAGCGCAATTCATTCTTAAACTGGTGGAGATTTGTTTGCTTTCCGATCAAAACGTATTCAATCTGCAGCATGTCGGCGAAGTCTTCCAGGTGTGCCGCACTGAGGTTTTGGCTGTAGCAGGTATGATGGGCGCCGCCGGCCAGTATCCAGGCCGCGCAGCCGGTCTGCATATCGGGCAGTGGCTTCCACAATACACGGGCTACCGGCAGCTTCGGCAGGTCTTCTGCAGGCGGCACCGCTTCCACTTCATTTACCAGCAAACGGAAGCGATTGCCCATATCGATGACCGATGCGTTGAGCGCCGCACCACCCGCCGCGTTGAAGATCAGCCGAACGGGATCTTCCTTGCCGCCGATGCCCAGCGGATAAACGGCGCAACGGGGTTTGCCGTCGGCGATCGAGGGGCAAATTTCCAGCATGTGCGAACCCAGCACCATTTTATTGGCAGGGTCAAAATGATAGGTGTAATCTTCCATGAACGAGTTACCGCCTTTCAGCCCGGTAGCCATGGTCTTCATAACGCGCACCAGCGCGGCCGTTTTCCAGTCGCCCTCACCGCCGAAACCATAGCCATCGGCCATGAGCCGCTGGGTGGCGATGCCGGGCAGTTGCTTCATGCCGTGCAGGTCTTCGAACGTATCAGTAAATCCTTTGTAGCCGCCATCGGCCAGGAAAGCGCGCATGCCGATCTCAATGCGGGCAGCATCTGCCAGCGAGGCGCGCTGCGCGCCGCCCTTCGCCAGGCCGGCGGCCAGTTGATACTGGTCTTCGTATTCACCCATCAGTTGATTCACCGCCGCATCGCTCACCTCGTTGATCACTTTTACGAGGTCGCCGATGCCGTGGGTATTCACGCTGTAACCAAACCTGATCTGCGCTTCCACTTTATCGCCCTCGGTCACCGCCACCTGCCGCATGTTATCGCCGAAACGAACAAAACGCGCACCTTTCCAATCGTTCAATCCCACGGCTGCCCGCGCCCATGTGTCGATGCCCTCGTGCACCGCAGGGTCTTCCCAATGGCCCACCACCACCTTACGGCGCAGGCGCATCCTGCTCATAATAAAACCGAACTCACGGTCGCCGTGCGCGCTCTGGTTCAGGTTCATGAAATCCATATCGATCGAGCTCCAGGGTATATCGCGGTTGAACTGTGTATGCAGGTGCAGCAGCGGCTTCTGCAATATCTTAAGCCCGCCGATCCACATCTTCGCGGGCGAGAAGGTATGCATCCAGGCGATGATGCCGATGCAGCTCTTCACCTGGTTGGCTTCTTCGCATACCGCGTAAATTTCTTCGGGCGATTTCACCGTCGGTTTCCAGCTAACGGATACGCATATACGCTTGCTGGCGCTCAACGCCCCGGCGATCTGCTGCGCATGCTCCGCCACCTGTTTCAATGTTTCTTCGCCATACAAATGCTGGCTGCCGGTAACGAACCATAGTTCCAGCTTCTTGAGATCGTTCATAATTGTCCGTTTAAGATTGCCCGTAATAGGAATCAGGGCCGTGTTTTCTTGTATAGTGTTTTTTGATGAGCGCTTCCTTGAGTCGCGGCGCTTGCGGGTTGATCTGTTCGGTAAGCCAGGCCATCCTCGCTATCGTTTCGAGCACCGCACTGTTATAGACCGCCTTGGCCGCCGTTTTTGCCCAGGTAAAGGGTGCATGGTTACCGACCAGCACCATCTCCACCTCTTTGTAGTCGAGCTGCCGCTCTTTGAAACAGTTCATGATCTGGAAGCCGGTTTCGTATTCGTAATCGCCTTCGATCATTTGATCGTCCATCGGCGGCGCACAGGGAATATCGACCGTATTGTGATCGGCATGCGTGGTGCCGAAGATCGGTATGTCGCGTTGCGCCTGGGCCCAGGCGGTGGCGTATTCACTGTGTGTGTGCACGATGCCACCCACCTCTTCCCAGTGCCGGTAAAGCACCGCATGGGTTTTGGTGTCTGACGAGGGTCTTAGCTTTCCTTCTATTGTTTGTCCGTCGAAATCAACTATCACCATCTGTTCGGGCGTCAGCGCTTCATACGGAACGCCACTCGGCTTAATGGCAAATACGCCTTTGCTTCTGTCGGCCGCACTCACATTGCCAAAAGTAAACAGCACCAGTCCCAACCGGGGCAGTTGCATATTGGCTTCATAAGCGGCTTCCCTGATTTCTTTATAGCTCATGCTTTTTTATTGCTGTCGGTAAATAAGCCCTGCGCCAGGTAACGGGCATACCGCCGGTCGTAATAACCGGCGAGCGCGGTATCTGGCAGGTACTCGAGGTCGAAGCCCTGGCCCATCTTTTCCATCGCTGCCTGCACGGTTGGATAAAGGCCGGCCGCCGTTGCTGCAAACATGGCTGCGCCCGCGGCGCAGGTTTGCGCTGACCGGTGTATGCGGATCGGCATCTGCATCACGTTCGACATGGTTTGCATAATATAGGGCGATTTGCGGGCAACGCCGCCCAGGCCGATCAGCCCTTTCACGGGAACGCCTTCTGCCCTGAATCTTTCAACAATGGCGCGCGCACCGAAACAGGTGGCTTCCACCAATGCCTTAAAAAGACGCGCCGCATCGGTGCCCAGGTTCAGGCCGGTGATACTTCCCTTCACAGCCTGGTCGGCATCAGGCGTACGGCGACCGTTGAGCCAATCGACCGCCAGCTCATCGTTCTCACCCAAAGGCAACGCCGACGCCTGCATTGCCAGCGTAGCAATGAATCTCTCGTTCAGCTCTGCTTCCAGTTTTTTAGCGGTGGCTTCATCGATCACCGATGAGCTGCGCAACAATGACCCGGTAAAATCCATGATCATTTTACGGAACCAGGCATAGGTATCGCCGAAAGCGGACTGCCCCGCTTCCATACCCAGCATGCCCGGCACGATCGAACCAGGTACCTGTCCGCAAATACCTTTCACCAGCACCCCGCTCATGTCTTCCATCGGCGCCACCAGCATATCGCAGGTAGACGTGCCCATTACCTTGCTGACGTAATAAGGTTCTATCTGCCCGCCCACGGCGCCCATGTGCGCATCGAAGGCGCCGATGCCCACCACCACTTCGGTGGAAAGCCCCAGCTTCTCTGCCCATTCGGGGGATAGCCTGCCGGCGGCATGATCAGCCGGCAGCGCTTCGGCGAACTGCTTGCCGGGGTACCCTTTCAACAAGGGATCGAGACTGCTGAAAAAATCTTCGGGGGGCATACCGCCATAGTCGGCTGCCCAAAGCGCTTTATGCCCCGCGGAGCAGATGCTTCTTTTTAGCTGTGAGAAGTCGCTGCCGCCCGTCAGCAAAAAGGGAACCCAGTCGCAATGCTCTACCCAGCCATAACAGGCATCCCTAACCGAATTATCGGTTCTCAGTATGTGCAGCAGCTTGGCCCAATACCATTCGGAAGAATAAATGCCACCCACGAACTGCAGGTAGTCGGTATTGAATTTTTTGGCATGCTCGTTGATCTCGGCGGCCTCGGCAACCGAGCTATGGTCTTTCCACAGCACGAACATCGCATGGGGATTTTCTTTGAAAGCCGGCAGCAACGAAAGCGGGGTACCCGTTTTGTCAACCGCCACGGGCGTGGAGCCGGTGGTATCGACGGAGATCGCTTTCACGGCCTTGGCCGCCTCCGGGCCTGCTTTGCGCAGGCATTCCCTGATCGTTGTTTCCAGTCCCTCCACGTAATCGAGGGGATGCTGGCGGAACTGGCTTTTGGCGGGATCGCAATAGCGGCCCGCGGCCCAGCGTGGGTAAGCGAAAATGGCCGATGCCAACTCCCGTCCATCAGCCGCATCGACCAGTACCGATCGAACGGAGTCTGTTCCATAATCAACGCCTATCACCGTGTTTAGCATACAATCGTTATTTATTCCAGTTCTGTATAATTATTTACAAAGGCAAGCACATTGTCATACGCATCGAATTCATCACGGCTGTGCAGGGTCAGCAGTACAATCGCTTTCATACCGGCCGCGGCGGCGGCTTCCACCCCCTTGGGCGCATCTTCGAATACCACGCAGTCGGCAGCGGCGAGGCCCAGTTGGGCGGCACAAACAAGATACACTTCGGGGTTGGGCTTGCTGACCGCTACATCATCGGCGCTTACAATGGTATCAAAATAAGCGCGGATATCGAGGTTGTCAAGCACAAAATCGATGTTGAAGGGAATGGCCGCCGATCCGATCGCCATTTTGATGCCGGCGAGCCTGGCTTCATTCAGCAACGCAGGCAGGCCATCGATCAGCTTCAGCGCCGGCCGGTAGGCCTCCTGGTAAGCGCGCTCTTTCTGCATGCCGATGTTGTCCATTTCTTCCGGTGTAAACCGGTCTGCACCGAATACCCGTACCAGCAGCTCGGAATTCTTGCCGTACATCTGCGCTTTTACCGCGGGGTAATCCAGTCCCGCCCGGAGATCGTCGTTCAGTATGCGGGTCCACGCTTTTACATGATAGGCCATATCGTCTATCATGGTGCCGTTGAGGTCAAACAAGAACCCTTTAAATCCTTTCAATACCTGCTTCATTGCCTGTCTTTTTCTGCAACCTACCATTATTTCCGGTAGGGAATACGCAATACAGTAAACGAATGTGGTGGCAACGCCACCTGCCAGTTGGCTGACCGGAAAGGCTCGCGGCGCTGCTGCGGTTTGATCAGCGCCGGCGCCCCCACCGGGTTAACAGCCAGGGCATCGTCGCTTTTCATGTCGATTCGCTCCACTTCACGCACTTTTATATGGAAGCCTTTCAACTGCAGGGTTGTTTTTTTCTCCACTGCATCGGCATTTACCAGCTTTATGATGAGCAACGATTCTTTTTCGTCCACTACGGCACTGGCATACAGGCTGTCCTGCCCGCTCAACGGCGCCCGGTTCTCTTCCAGCGGAATCGTTTTCGTTCCCTTGTTCAGTGAATACAACTGCTGCACATAATAATTTGGGGTAGGATATACATGCAGGTTATCGACCCAGATCAGGTCGGGCGACCACTGCCAGCCGTCTGCATGCGCGAAGAGCGGTGCATAAGAGCACATCTCTACCACCGCTGCATTGCGTTCAAGGCCCGTCATGAAAGCGGCTTCGGCCAGCGCTGCCTGCCAGTTGTTGCGCAACGGCCCCTGCGGTACGGTGGGCGGATGCGCGGCGTATTCGCCGGCAAATATTTTCGGCCCCTGGCGATCATAACGGTCATACCTGGCCGCATTGCGCAAAAACCAGTTGGGCGGCATATAATAATGTTCGTCGATAATATCCGCTTTCTGCGCGCGCAGCGCTTTGTCTAAGGTTTCAAACATCTCACCAGAAGAAAACGGGCCCGCACTGGTTACCAGCTTCACTTCGGGATGCCTGGCCTTTAGCCGCGCGGTAAAAACGGCCAGGCGTTCGAGGTACTGGGGTCCCCAGTTCTCGTTGCCCACGCCGATCATCTTGAGGTGGAAGGGGGTGGGATGGCCCATAGAGGCGCGAAGCGCCCCCCATTTCGTTTGTACATCGCCGTTGGCGAACTCGACCAGGTCGAGCGCATCCTGTATATACGGCTCCAGCTCGTCGAGGGGCGCCAGTTCGGCCGAATTGAACTGGCAGGCCATGCCGCAGCTTAAGATAGGAAGCGGCGCGGCGCCGATATCCTCCGCCAACTGGAAGTATTCAAAAAAGCCGAGCCCGAAGGTTTGAAAATAATCGGGGGCGGCGCGATGTGCAAACTCATTGTTCCAGCGGTTGATGCTTAACGGGCGGTCTTCCACCGGTCCCACTGTTTTTTTCCACTGGTAGCGGGTGCTCAGCTCATGACCTTCCACAATGCAGCCGCCGGGAAAGCGGATAAAACCAGGTTTCAGGTCGGCCAGGGCCTGCACCATATCGGCACGCAATCCGCCCTGGCGGCCTTTCCAGGTATCGCCGGGAAACAATGAGAGCTGGTCGAGGTCAACCCTGCCGTTGCCACTGACCCAGATCTGCAGCCGGCCCCGCTGCGCCGTATCCGTTGAACGGAACTGCACGGTTGCTTTCTGCCAGGCATCGCCGGTGGCAGGCAGAACAAGACTGCCATGGCCAATTGGTTTGTCCTGGCTATTCAGTAGTTCAAGACTAAGTGTAACCGGCGCTGTAGCGCGACGGTACTGCACGGAGAAATCGAAGTTCAGGTCTTTCCTGATGCCCATGCCCCGGAAGCCTTCGTTGACCAGGCCGAGATCGCCCGTATCACAATCGTTCATCGTTACCTGCAGAAAGCGCGGGTTATTGGGACGAACGGCGGCTTCGTTCACCACCAGGAAACTGCCTTCTTTCAGCTTTTTTCCATTCAGGTCCCATCCCATCAGCGGTTTGATAAATTCGAACGAGCGGTTCTTCACCAGCTCGGCATAGATGCCGCCATCGGCCCCCAGGTTGATGTCTTCAAAGAAGATACCCCACATCGTCGGCTGTACGGCACCGTTGGTGCGGCTACCGTCCACCACCAGGTTATGCTCCTGCGCCGTCGTTACTATTGCGCAGGCCAGCAGACCGCCCGTGATTATTTTTTTCAACAACATACAGCTAGTTAAGCGCCAGCACAACCACCGAGGCAGCGGGCATTTTTACCGTTAACACGCCATTCCTGATAAACGCTCCGCTGAACGCCGCGGGCGCTACTTTGTTCGGTTGTTCGAAACTGTTATAATCCTGCAGCTTGCCCGATTGCAATATGCGGCCGGTAACGCCGGCTGCTTTAATACCGGCCATTGGAATAGCGACCGCAATGGTTTTGTGCGCATCGATATTGGTCAGTGAAATATGGGTTTTGCCGGCCTTGTCGGTCGAAGCAGACACCGAGATCGCAGGGATACTTTCCTTTCCGTATACATAATCGGGCGTAAGCAACTTCAGGGGAAGCAGCGTTGCATCCTGGTGCACATTGTACATTTCCATTACATGATAGGTAGGGGTGAGTATCATCTTTGCCTTGTCGGTCAGGATCACCGCCTGCAGCACATTGATGATCTGCGCCAGGTTAGCCATCCTGACCCGGTCGGCGTGATTGTTGAAAATATTCAGGGTCATGCCGGCCAGCACCGCATCACGTATGGTATTCTGCTGGTAAAGAAACCCGGGATTGGTGCCGGGCTCCACATTGTACCAGCCGCCCCATTCGTCGACCACCAGCGCCACTTTTTTCTGCGGATCGTACTTATCCATAATGGCGCTGTGTTTGGTCACCAGTTCTTCCATCCTATAGGCCTGCTTCATGATACCGGCGTATTGTTCTTCGGTAAATTCGGTCGATGATCCCTTGGCATTCCAGTCGAGCACCGAATAATGATGCAAAGCCACGCCGTCGAGCAAGTCGTGCGGAACATCGCGCATCAGCACTTCCGTCCACCGGTAATCGCCCGAGCTGGCACCCGACGCGATGCGGAATACCCTTGCCTTGTCGGAGTAGCTGTTCATGAATGTGGCATACTTGCGGTATTCATTGGCGTAGTATTCTGCGGTCATGTTACCGCCGCATCCCCAGGCTTCATTGCCTACGCCCCAGTAATGCACATTCCACGGCTGCGCGCGGCCGTTTTCTCCACGCAGTTTGGCCATGGGACTGGCGCCGTCGAAATTTACGTACTGCACCCAGTCAGACAATTCCTGCACGGTACCGCTGCCTACATTACCCGCCAGGTAGGGCTCGGCGCCCAGGCGCTCGCACATATCCAGAAAATCATGCGTGCCGAAGCTGTTGTCTTCGGTAACGCCGCCCCACCAGGTATTGATCATGGTCGGACGTTTCGACTTGTCACCAATACCATCTTTCCAATGATAGGTATCGGCAAAGCAGCCGCCCGGCCAGCGCAGCAGCGGTATCTTGAGCTTCTTCAGGGCTTCGATCACATCATTTCGCACACCGCCGGTATTCGGAATATCGCTTTTTTCACCTACATAAAAGCCGCCATAGATACAGGCGCCAAGGTGTTCGGCAAAATGGCCGTAAATATTTTTATCGATAACTGTTTTTGAGGCGGATGGCAGCCATTGAACGGTTGCATCCTGCGCGGCGGCGGGAAGTGCTCCCGCCAAAACCGCGGCGATCATGGCCGCCCAAAGCCATGTTTTTCTCCCGGTTTGTTTTGTAGCAAGCATAACTGGTTTCGGTTGGATTGAACGCTAATATAAATGTTATATTGACACTTATTAAGTTTTCTCCCGGATTTTTTTACCCGTCGGGTGGCACCCGACGGGTGAGGAACACGTACATTTACCCCATGTCTTCACCCATTGCCTTATCGGCGCTGAGCCTGCTGATCCAGGAAACCCTGCAACGGCGCTTTATGCAGGAAAGGTATTGGGTATTGGCTGAAATCAGCAACCACAGTTTTTACCCGCAGAAGGGATTCCACTATTTCGACCTGGTGGAAAAAGCGGGCAGCTCCTTAAAAGCGAAGATACCGGCCGTCGCCTGGTCGCCCGGCGCCATGCAGATCGCCGCTTTCGAACGAAGCACCGGTCAGAAATTCCAGGCGGGAATTGCGGTATGCATAGAGGTAACGGTCGATTACCACCCGGTATACGGACTGAAGGCGACCTTACAGCATATCGATCCGGCATATACGCTCGGACAACTGGCGCTGGCGCGCCAGCAGGTGATCTATCGCCTGCTGCGGGAGCAGCCCGATATGGTTTGGCTGGAAGACGAGCAGTTGTGCAGCTTCAACCAGCAGTTGCGCCTGCCGGCGGTGATGCAGCGACTGGCGGTAGTGGGGTCATTGCAATCCGCCGGACTGGAAGATTTTCGCCACAGCCTGGAGGAGAACCCTTATGGTTACCGATTTTCGGTCGACTATTTCGACAGCCGCGTACAGGGGGAAGAGCAGGCAGCCGCGCTCGCCGGAACCTTTGAAAAAATTGCACGGCGTTCACTGGAAACGCATACCGATTACGATGCTATTGTTCTTGTCAGGGGCGGCGGCGCAGCAACCGACCTGCTGTTATTCGACCAGTTCGAAACAGCGCTGGCGGTAGCATCCGCGCCCTTTCCCGTCATCACCGGCATCGGTCACCAGAAAGACCTGAGCCTGGCCGATTTGCTGGCGTACAGGTCGCTCAAAACACCCACACAGGTGGCCGAGAGCATTTTGCAGCACAACCGGCAGTTCGAACAGGCGATCGTACAACTGCAGGGCGGCATCCTGGCGGCCACGCAGCGGCGCCTGCGCGAAGCCATGCTGGCATTAACGGAAATCCGGGCGGCGCTTACCCTGCAGCCCGCCCGGCGCCTGGCGGCCCAGTCGCGCGCCATCGACCACCTGGGCGGAAAACTGCCCGCCCTGAGCCGGGCTCGTTTCAAAACAGCACGGCAACAGGTCGAGGGCATCCGTCGCCTGCTGGCGATGGCTTCGCCCGAAAAGACCCTGGAAAGAGGCTTTGCCTGGATAGAGAAAGAAGAAAAGATAATCACCGACCCGGATGCCCTTGCCCTGGGCGACTCCATCCGGATCAGGCTGAAAAACAAGATTATACATAGTCACGTTGAACAAAAAACAGCAACCGATGGACCCGCATTTAACCTATGAAACTGCTTTTGACGAACTGCAGGAGCTGGCCAGCTCCATTGAAAACGAAGCAGTGGGTATTGACCAGCTTGCCGAAAAATTGAAACGCGCCGCAGAACTGGTAACATTCTGTCAGGCGCGTCTCAGGCTTACCGAATCGGAAGTGAATAAGATCATTGGCCGGCTGGAAACAGACCAATAATTACCCTATTTCTGCGTTCGATGTATTATTAAGTAACCGTCCGTTTTCGATTTTATACTTTTTAATAAACAGATATCAGGCCAAGTCCTGGTAACGGCTAGATAGGTCTGTTTCAATTGATTCAGTACAAATTTATGCCCAATTCACTTTTTAAATGACGGTATTTTTCCCCAATTTGAACACTTTTTCCATGACCACCCATTTTTCTCCCGGTTTTGCCCAGGGAAGGGCCTGCTGGAACTGTTCCATCAGCCGTTCCCATTCCTGTACCTTGGGGTTGGCGGCATCGGCAGCGGCCTTTGCCCCGAAGCTAAAACCGGGAAGGGCCTCGATGATCATGAACAGCCGGTTGGCCGTTCGGTAGATCTCCATATCGGCGATGCCCGCGTCATAAATGGAGGCTTTTATTTCCGGCCATACATTGGCATGATATGCATCGTATAAACGGATCGCATCGGGGTCGTCACGCAGGTCTAATGCCAGGCAGTACCGGTTCATTGAAGCTCGATTTTAAGCACGGTATCGTTCGGGTCATGCGACAGGGCGGATAAGCCGCCCAGCGCCAGGGTTCCTTTTTTGAGGCTTGCGCCCGTGTATTTTTCGCCTGTGGCCAATACCGTTACCTGGCGGATCTTCTTAAAGGGCAATTGTTCCAGCGTCACCGCATCGGCGCCTGCATCGAGCAGGTGCACATACAGCGTATTTTCTTTCCGCGTGGTGGTTCCCCAGGGATATAGCTTCGCGTCGGCAGCACTGGTGCCGTAAATGCTTTCGCCGTTCTTCTGCATCCACGCCCCTACGCTGTCGAGCACCTGAACAAATTCCGGCTGCACCACACCGTTGGGCATCGGTCCGATATTAAGCAGCAGGTTGGCGCCCAATCCGGCATCTTTTGCCAGCAACTGCACGATCTGCCTGGTAGTTTTATAGGTGCCGTCGGTGATATTAAATCCCCATGAATTGTTGATGGTTTCACAAGTTTCGAGCGGCAGGCTTGAAATGCTTTTGGTATCGGTGCCCCAGCCGGTGGTATTGTGCCCCGGCAGATCTTTCTCAAACATCTGAAAATCTTCTCCCTCGATGGGCATCAGGTGGTGGTTGTTGCCCACCAGCGCGTGCGGCTGCAGTTGGTGGATAAGCCCATAGATCTCCGGATAGTGCCAATCAACCTTGCTGGCGCCCTCCCACTTTTTAGTGGTTTCGTTAAACGCCACCTGGTCCCAGTGACCATCGAACCAGATACCGGCAATGGGACCATAATTGGTCAGCAGCTCGGTAAGCTGGTTTTTCATGAACTGGATGTAGTCTTCCCATTTGCCTCTTTCCGTTCTGCCGGTTCCCTGGCCGGTGCGACCGGTCCAGTATTGGTAATCGGTGCGGTACCAGTCGAGCAACGAATAATACAGGTACAGTTTGATCCCCTGGCGCTGACATTCTTCCGACAGGGCCTTCAATACA